>CAIJEA010000159.1 GCA_903819605.1 uncultured cyanobacterium
CTGGTATAACCGTCAATAGATTTTAGTTTTTTATGTTATGTCGTGTCATGCTAGTGTGAAAATCTAAAATCATCCTAGAAAAAAGTTTTGTATTTGTTAGGTTGCCTAGAGCAAGTTAAAAAATATCTTAGAAGTTATCTCATAACGTCATATCTAATCATCAGTGTTACAGCAGCATCATATCCAAGTTAACAGTGATATTTACGCTCTTGGCAAATTGCAAGAGTGGTTTCAGTCATTCCAAAATTTACTGCCAAAACCAACTTGGATGCAATGCAATCTTGTCCTAGTTGAGGTATTTACCAACGTCGTTTCTTATGCCCATGAAGGATTGCCTGAAGAAACGCCAGTTGATATTGAAATTACGCTTGACATAGCGGAAAATTTTTTGGAGTTGCGGATTTGGGACTATGGTGAGCCCTTTGACTTTAAAGCTGAAATCGAACGCGCTAATAGAGAAGCCAAGAAGAATAAAGATTTTGCCAATGTCGAAGATATCCCTACAGGGGGACGGGGATTATTCATCGCCAATACGGTCGCTGATGATATTAGATATGAGACTACGGGTGACGGACGAAATTGTTTTGTGATGATCAAAAGTTTTCCGCTTAGAGTCTGAGGAACCTGCTCATTGCTACTGCATAAATAAATTGTTAATAGCTAATGCGTTAGCGGTTTAACCACAAAATAAAGGCAAACAATCCCACGGGCAATGTGATTGCTGACAAAGCAATCGGATTCATAACATCTACAGTTAGGTAATTTGTCAATAATGACCACTTTGGGACGACATATTTAATTACAGCAGAGATAATCACCGAATAAACAAACAATTGCAAAACAAATAAGAATCGAGAAAACATCATTAGGAGCATAATATTAAGGTATTTTCCTCTAAGTTAAACAGCAAATTACTATGCATTTAGTCTAAGTAAGATTACTGCACGACCTTATTAATTAGTTTTTCTTTTTACTGCCTTCTTTATCTTGAATTTCGGCTGGTACAGGGAACTGCTCAATTGGTTGTCCCGCTAACGCCCTTTCCATAAACTTGTGCCAAATTGGAGCTACGTATACACCGCCCGTCACACCATTAGCCATTGGTGAATAATCGTCATTACCAATCCAGATGGCAACTGCTAACTGTGGAACATAGCCGACAAACCAAGCATCACGAAAATCAGAAGTTGTACCAGTTTTACCAGCAATAGGTCTCCCATCGCTCATTTGGGCCTCAGTTCCCGTGCCATTCGAGATTACACCCCGCAGGGCATCTGTCAAGTAAGAGACCGCAATCGGATCAAGAATTAGCTCAGGCTTGGGAGTATTGTCCAAAATTAGATTGCCATTGCGATCGGTCACACGGGCGATCATCGTAGTCTTTGATTTATAGCCACCACTTGCAAATACCGCATAAGCACCTGCTACTTCTAAAGGTGTTATATCTGCTGCACCAAGGGGTAAAGAGACAACTGGATTAAGGGGGCTAGTGATCCCTAACTTGCGACAAATGGCGATCACATTTTCTGCACCAACTTCAATCCCCATCTTAATTGCAGGAATATTCCGAGAAACAGCGATCGCCTGACGAATAGTAATTGGTCCCGAAAACTTGTTGTCATAGTTACGTGGTACATAGGGTTCATCACCATCAGGAATAGTCATAGGACTATCATCAATCACCGAGTCAGGAGTGTAGTTTCCTGTAGCAAAGGCAGCATAGTAGACAAAAGGTTTAAACGATGAACCCAATTGCCGTCTAGCCAGAACAGCACGGTTAAATTGATTTTTATTAAAATCACCAACTCCGCCCACCAAAGCCTTAACAAAACCTGTGCGGGGATCGACCGCCACTAAAGCCAATTGATCGGCATAAGCACCACGATCTACCAAATCTTTGTGACCATCAGCAGCCACTTCTTCAGCAATACGCTGCAACTTTAGATCGATCGTCGTCTGGACTCGTAATCCGCCCTGTAAAACGACATCTTTACCAAATTTCTCCTCTAACTCGGCAGTTACAGCCTGCGTTACATAAGGGACACGACTAGCCTCATAGGAGATTCCTTGCTTACGAATAACTATTTTTTGAGCTTTAGCTGCTTTAATTTCAGCAGGCGTTGCCCAACCTAGCTCTGCTAGACGATCCAGCACCAAACCTTGGCGCTTCTTTGCTTCTGGATAGTTGTCAACAGGATTGAATACTGAGGGCGCTTGGATTATACCTGCTAGCATAGCCGCTTCACCGAGCGTTAAGTCAGCAGCAGATTTACCAAAATAGTTTTGAGAAGCTGTTTCCGCGCCGTTAGTGTTTTTTCCCCAAAACACTTGGTTGAGGTACATTTCCAGAATTTGTTCTTTGGTAAATACCTGCTCGACCCGCATGGCTAAGACAGCTTCGGCAACTTTACGATTTAGACTTCTTTCATTAGATAAAAATAGATTTTTGACCAATTGCTGTGTCAGAGTCGAGCCACCTTCAACGGTTCCACCTGCACTAAAATTGGCTAAAACTGCTCGACCGATCCCACTGGGATCAATACCTTTATGGGTATAAAAATAGGCATCTTCCATAGCTAGAACCGATCGCTTTAGATGCGGCGAGATGCGATCGAGGGTAACAACTTCACGGTTGACATCGCCATGTAAACGGGCAATTAGTTCGCCGTTAATGTCATAAATATAAGTAGTTTCAACAGGTACATAACCCTTTAGGACTCTAACGTCTGGCAGATCGCGAAAGCTAAGTGCCAATCCAACTAGTCCACCCGCCACTGCTGCACCACCGATCATGATAATGCCAAGCAGTGTGCCACCAACAGCTTTGAGAGTGCCTTTTAAAATACTGCCTGTAAGAGACTGAGAACGCTCTACACTATTCGATGCCACAGTAATCTACCCTTTGTAACTCATGAGTAATCTTACTTCATTAATAAGTATTTCGTGCTAAAACCGAATTGAAAAAATGCAAAGCAGCTTTTCAATCTGGTTTTAGCGCCTTTGAGCAAGCTTGTCGTATACCAATTGCAGATCGACGTGGTGATGCGCGATTGCTACAAGGGTGTGGTAAAACAAATCGGCAACCTCGGAGGCGATCGCATCAGGATCGTCATCTTTGCAAGCCATAACCACTTCGGCAGACTCTTCACCAATTTTTTTTAAGATCTTGTTATCGCCACCTGCAAATAGCTTGCAGGTGTAAGAGCTTTCTTGGGGATGCTCACGGCGATCGACAATAACTGTAAATAATTCTGATAAGGGATCGTTCATGTTCTAAAACCCATTTTTATAGATATAGCTAAAACCAAAAAACTATAGTCGGCGAGAAGCGCCGACTCTAGTTTTTGGGTTTTAGTATTTGTTCGCGCAAAGCGTTAAGAAATAACTACTTAATGGAAACCTTACCGCCCGCTTCTTCGATTTGCTTCTTAGCAGCTTCAGCATCAGCCTTAGCCATCGCTTCTTTAACTGTCTTAGGAGCAGATTCAACTAGATCCTTAGCATCCTTTAGACCCAAGCCAGTGATTTCGCGAACGACTTTCAGAACAGCGATCTTCTTGTCAGCAGGAACTTCATCAAGTACCAAGTCAAAAGCAGTCTTTTCTTCAACTTCTTCAGCAGGAGCCGCACCAGCAGCAGCCACAACTACACCACCAACAGGAGCAGCAGCAGAAACGCCGAAGGTTTCTTCGATCGCTTTAACCAATTCAGAAGCTTCAAGAAGGCTCAAAGACTTTAGTTCTTCAATAATGCTATCGATTTTTGCAGACATATTTTTTCTCTTTAGTTAATTAGATTAGGTTGATAATTCGTAATTGATAATTCGTAATTGATAATTCGTAATTACCAATTGTTCTAAGCAGCTTCTTTTTCGGAAACAGCCTTGATTGCTCTGCCCAGAGATTGGGGAACCTCTTTGATACCGATTGCGATCTTGGCAGTAACTGCATTGATTGCACCAGCAATTTGAGAGATAAGTACTTCCTTAGTAGGCAGATCGGCGATCGCCTGCAAGTCCTTTGCAGTAAGAGCACGACCCTCTAAGACACCGCCACGTAATTCGGTTTTCTTAGATTCCTTTTGGAAAGCTTGATATGCCTTAACAGCACCACCAATGTCATCTTTGACAAATAGACAAGCAGAAGGTCCAACTAGAAAAGATTCAAGAGGTTTCCATTCAGGAGTTTCTGAAATTGCTTGCTTAAGCAAAGTATTTTTAGTAGTTCTGCACACCGTACCCGTAGGACGGAGTGAGCGACGGAGTTTTGTAATCTCAGCCACTGACAAAGTTGTATAGTCAATCACCATAACCATTTGAGTTCCTTCAAACTCTTTGGTCATTTCTCCGACTAAAACTTTTTTCTGGTCTAGGGTCTTACCCATATAGTTGTCACCTCCATTATTTTGGATTTAAGAAAAACAGTACAAAACACCATTATTCTTAAATATGAATCTTTAAAGTCATTAAAAAAGCCTCGTCTTTTCACAGACCGAGGCTAAAAAGTATTCTTAAAGAATCTTTTTTAAAACACCTCGGCAGGAAATTAAGTCAGTAGCACCTGCTGTCTATGGAGCTATTTAGTTGTAGAAATTGGTTTCTAGGCTTATTACAACAATTAGACTTAGCTTTTAAATTTGACTTTGAAAGGTTTTAATTATGCATCGACAAGCTTGATATCACGTAATGCAGCGACATCAACTTCGATCGCAGGTCCCATAGTTGCCGATACGTAAAGAGATCGCCAATATCTGCCTTTTGCACCAGAAGGACGATTTCTATCAATCGTTTCTTGCAGAGCCTTGAGGTTTAGCAACAAATCTTCCGAAGGGAACGCAGCCTTGCCAAACAAGATGTGAACAATTCCAGTGCGATCGGCACGGAATTCTAGTTTACCAGCTTTAAACGCATTAATTGCGCCGCCCAAATCAGTAGTTACTGTTCCACCCTTAGGAGAAGGCATCAATCCTCTTGGTCCTAACAGCTTACCAAGCTTAGCAACTTGAGGCATCATGTCAGGTGTAGCAATCAACAAATCAAAATCCATTTTGCCTTTGCTGATTTCATCGATTAGTTCTTCAGAACCAGCGATATCTGCACCTGCGGCTGTTGCTTCAGCAACCTTTTCGCCACGAGCGATAACTGCTACGCGAATTGTTTGTCCAGTACCTTTAGGTAATGTCACAGTTGTACGCAGTTGTTGATCGGCGTACTTAGGATCGATACCCAATCGTACATGAGCTTCGACAGATTCAGGGAACTTGGCGGTTGCAGTTTCCTTTAATAGCTCTAGAGCCTCTATCGGAGAATACGGACGCTCTTCAACTTTGCTGAGAGCTTCCTTTAAACGCTTTGATACTTTCTTTGCCATGTTTGATCCTTTGGGGTGCGATCGGAAAAATTAATTCCCTCCCCCAGCTAAAATTTATTTTTACTTAACGTATAGACTGAAAACATCAAAAGCAACTAGAAACTAGGCAGTAATAGTAACGCCCATGTTCTTTGCAGTACCTTCGATGATCTTCATTGCTGCGTTGATATCATTTGCATTGATATCAGGCATCTTTGTCTCCGCAATTTGACGAAGCTGATCTCTGGAAATCGAACCAACTTTCTTACGGTTAGGTTCAGCCGAACCAGATGAAATACCAGCAGCTTTTTGGATAAGAACAGATGCAGGAGGTGTTTTGAGGATGAAGGTAAAGCTTCGATCTTCATATACAGATATTTCTACGGGAATGACCATACCTGCTTGATCGGCAGTACGAGCATTATATTCCTTACAAAACATCATGATATTTACACCATGCTGACCCAAAGCAGGACCAACTGGTGGAGTTGGACTTGCTTTGCCAGCATTGAGTGCTAGCTTGATAACTGCCGTAACTTTTTTAGCCATTTGCTTTCTTAGCCACTTTAATAATAGCCATTAAAAAATTCACTAAAAGCACTACAAACCTACGTTTGAGTGAATTAGTTTTGCATTAATTTTGCTTTTGAACCTGATTGAATTCTAGTTCTACAGGCGTATCTCTTCCAAAAATTGAAAGGAGGGCTTTCAGTTTACTGCGCTCTGGGCTAACCTCAACCACTTCACCTTCAAAGTCTTTGAAAGGTCCAGTAAGCACTTTGATCTTGTCGCCTTGAGCCATATCAATCTTAAGAACAGGCTCTTGTTCGACTGTGACGCGGAAGATTCTTTCGACCTCTTTTTCAGTCAGAGGACGAGGTTTAACATGTCCGCGACCACGACCATAGTGTCTTTTTTGTTCTGTTCCGACAAAGTTAATTACATGCGGGGTGCTTTTGACAGCAAGCCATGCATCATCATCAACCTCTAACTGTCCGATTTCATTCCTGACAGTTTTTATCTGAATCAGAACATATCCAGGAAATATTTTTTCCTCAGAAGTCAACCGACTACCATCTTTTCTTAGTTTGACTGTCGGTGTCTGCGGAATTTCAATTTGCTTGATCCTATCTTCAACATCAAGAGTTTTGATGCGTTGTTCTAGGCTCGACTTGACCTTTTTTTCACAACCTGAAGCAATCTGCACGGCGTACCACTGAAATAGTACACCTGCCTCTTCTTGGTTGCTAGATGAGTGGTCGATGTCCTCAGTAAACATTATTGAAACACCTGCAATGAGATCGACTTAAACAAAGCATCAATTAAGTAAACAAAGGTTGCAACTGCAACGATCATTAAAAGAACAGAAGCAGACTCACTAATAAGTTGTTGGCGTGTTGGCCAAACAATCTTGCCAAACTCAGCTTTGGATTCTGTAAAAAGTTTAGCTATGCCAGAAGATTCAGATGATGAGTCTGATTCAGCTTTTGATACTTCTTTAGGTTGCTCTTTTAGTTCGTTTTTCGTCATAGCGGCAACTCTTGCGATCCCTTTGCAATCTTTGTAAATGCGATTTGTCTAAATACAATCTTGTAAACAATCTTGTAAAAATGGTGAAGCGCGCCCTGGAGGACTCGAACCTCCGACATCAGGTTTTGGAGACCTGCGTTCTACCAACTGAACTAAGGACGCACGTAGTGAAAACACGATTTCGATACGCAACCCAATTATATCAAACGTATCAAAATATTATTTGATACCTAGTATAACTACAGATGGCTCTATAGTGGTCGATCAAATCGTTGTTTAAGACGAGTTGCTTTACCAACAAGGTCACGTAAGTAGTAGAGCTTGGCACGACGAACTTTACCACGACGAATCACTTTGATGCTTTCAATTTGTGGAGAGTGCAGCAAGAAGGCTCGCTCAACTCCAATGCCTTGAAATACTCGACGTACTGTAATGACAGAGTTAATGCCAGAACCTCGTCTCGCGATGATCACGCCTTCGTAAGGTTGAGTGCGTTCTTTGCCGCCCTCTTTGATCCTAACTCCAACCTTGACAGTATCCCCTACATAAATTGTAGGTAGATCCGTTTTGATATATTCCGCTTCAATTGAGCGGATGATTTCAGAAGCGTTCATGAGGAATGCCAAAAAAGTCGCGATCATCTATGTTAGAGCATGAACGATCTAATGTCTATAAGTTTTGCAAAAAAGTTTAGATATAGCGTAACGCTATATATCTAAACTTTTTTACGGAGGCTAGAGCTTGGGGGAAGTTGGCTATTGTTTTGTTCGTTTTGGCGGAGTGCAATAATTTCTGAGGCTGTGCCTTGTAAGCTGCGATCGCGATAGGGGATAGCAGCACGAGTCTTCAGAAAAGCGGCTTCGATATCAGATATTGGTGTTAATGCTGTGGGAGTAAAGGCGGCGATCGTGCTGGGAGATTTGCGTCCGATTGGGGCGATCGCCCCAATTTGTAATCCTGATTCAATCATGGCAGCACGAACGGCAGCGGATGAGGAGTAAGTAACGAGATAGCCGTCGGGTTTGAGGCAGTTGGCTAAAAGCTGGATAAATTCAACTGTCCAAAGTTGGGGGCAATGGGGCGGAGAGAAGGGATCGAGAAAAATAGCATCTGCCCATTTCGTAGGAACGTTACTAATAGTTTGACGAGCATCACCGATTAGGAGCTTTAAAGATAAATCTTCAGTTGTGACAGTTTGGTTTTCGGCTGCCGTTTTGAGGATTTGGGCGATCGCTGGTTGCCAAATATCTACTAGTCCTAAGGCGATCGCTTTTTTTGGGACTTCGAGATTATTTTCGAGGGCGATGATATGGAGATTGGCGAGGCGATCTGGTAAAGCGGAGACACAGGCGATCGCGGCGGCGCTGTTATAACCTAAGCCATAACAAACATCAAGGATGTTGAGTTGAGTTTGAGATTTGGCTTTTTCGGCAATTTTGGCAGGAATGACAAATTTAGCTTCGGCTTCGTGTTTTGCACCATGAGAGCTATGAAATTTTTCTTGAAAGGCTTCTGACCAAAAGGTAACAGATCCATCTTCGGTAGGGAAAAGTGAAAGTGTATCCATGTCTAAAAAATGACCTACTTGCGATCACCTCTTTAATCTCTGCGAAAGTAGAGTGCGATCGCATTATTTTGACTAACCTAGCCACTGAAAGTAGTCTTCAAAGTAAAAATATACTTTCTATCGCTAGATCGTTTTTGTTAAAAATAGACTTAATCGGAGATAAGTGGAACCCTTACCAAATAAGGCTTTCAGGAACTTGTTCAAAAAGCCTGTAAAACGCTTGCTGTGTAAAGCTTTGATGGCATTTTAGTCGTTTTATTTTCGATTAACTGACAAGTTGTTAAGTCGCAAGTGTTCAATTATTGAGACTGTCATCGACCAACTCAATAATATTTCGCAAATTGAACATTCTCGTCACCGTAGTCCTATCAATAAAAAAGAGGGAGCGCATTGCGCTCCCTCTTTTTTATGAGAACTTAGCTTGCGGAGCCAAGACCAACATAAGAACCGTAGAAGAATAGACCGACAACAACTAGCACACCAGTTCCAGCCACCGTTGCAACTAGCCAAAGTGGAATACGTCCATTTTGAAGCATGAATTTAAACCTCCAAAGAAAATGATTTTTATGAAATGAATAACATCAAACGAATAACTATGTGGACACTTAAATCATGTTTAGCGATGATTTACATCTATAAACGAAATTGGTATTTAGTTGAAGAAGTAGCTCGAAAATAGCAAAACAGTTACGAAAATAAGCAATAGTCCCAAGAAGAGAGAAGTACGATTCAACTCCACAGGTTGGCTATTAGGATTTTTAGGAGCCATAAGTCAGTAGTTTTATTTTTTGGGTTTTATTTTTTGAGTTTTATTTCTGAGTTACGTCTAGAATGCGTAAGAACTAACGACTAATGAATTGCATCGCCGCGATCGCACCGATGAAAAATACAGTAGGAACGCCTAGACCGTGAACTGCTAGCCACCGGAAAGTAAATACAGGGTACTGAATAGGTTGGTTAGGGTTGTTGCTTGCCATAGTAATTAAAAAATAAATGCGTTGATTTAGGGCTTTGGTTGTGCAGCTTAATAACTAACGAAAATCGTTAATTACCAACTGATGGAATGTCTTTTGCGGGGTTGTAGCGATCGGTTACCAGAGGTGCAGTCTGACGATCTTCACCGTAGTAACCATTGGGGCGTGGTGTGCCAAATACGTCATAGGCCAAACCAGTACTCACAAATAGCCAACCTGCTAAGAAAAGAGCAGGAATTGTGAGGCTATGAATTAGCCAATAACGAACGCTAGTGATAATGTCGGAAAATGGACGCTCTCCAGTAGTACCTGCCATAACAGTCCTCTAAATGTGTAATGTCTAAAATCTTTTATTTTAAATAATAATTTACTATTGTACCAACTTGCTACAGCAAACATAAAACCCAGAAAGTAGTTGAGGAAGCAAAGTGTCCTTAACTACTTAAACGTAACTATTTCATGAAAATTCGTAAGATCAATAACAATGAACGCCTTGATATTCTCAAGGGTGATTTGTATGCCTATTCTCGTTGGACTAATCAAGATTTGCCCCGATC
>CAIJEA010000160.1 GCA_903819605.1 uncultured cyanobacterium
CCCCCCCCCCCCACGCCTAATTATTCAGGTTATAACGCCTATTTTTTTTGGTGGGAATGGAGTAGCTATCTTTCAAACTCTTATTGGGAGATGATTTGGGCTAAACAAATCGCACGAAACAAAAAACAACTTTAAGACAATAGAATCTATTGAGTCCTAACATTTTCATGTTTTTGGATAATTACAAGACTTGTTCTTAATTGGAGTTTAGACTAAGTTGATTAAGAGAATAGGAAAGAGACAAGAAAAAAGAGCAAGAAAAAGTAACCCAGAGAATGGAGAACTGAGCAAATCCAAGGGAATGAAAAGGAGAATATTTAGGGTTAGGAATTAAGGATGTCTTTGTTAACCTTTTTCGGACGAGAAACCCGTTTTTTGATGATAGGAAAGTGGAGATGTAGAGAACGCTTACACCCAGATTTGCAGCCAAGAGTCTTACCACGAGGTTTAGGAGAACAAGCAGGAGAACCAATCCTAACTAAAAGTGTCGCAAAGCCCTGAACAACACAACTAGGGGTGAGATTGGTTGGGAGCATCTCAGTTTGGCACTGAGTATAAATACTCATAAGAATCAAGCATATCATTGAGATAAGCACAACGATGATTCAAAACTTGAGAGACATTTTTTTGATTCCATTGAGCACCAATGGATACCAGCGACCAGCAATTAGCGGGGTGCACCCAAGAAATCACGCTTACCGACCTCAACACCACAATGTCTGAGAATGTCATAGGCGGTCGTCACATGGAAGTAGACATTTGGCAGAATGAAGAACAGTAAATAATCTTGTCCTGCAAATGTCATTGTTTCTTTACCCATAGGTAAAGTAATTACCTTCTCTTCAGAGCCATCAATCTGTTCGGGAGTAAAAAACTCAATGTATGCAACCACATTCTGAAGGCGATCGCACAGTTCTGCAAACGTAGTTTCGTTATCTTCTATCGCTGGAGCTTCTACACCTGCCAATCTCGCAATACCGCGTCTAGCAATATCAGAGGCAATATGCACTTGACGATTAAACGGCAACATATCAGGATACAAACGGCTGGCAATAAGTACCGCAGGATCGACTTTTTTGGCTTCAGCATGAGCTGCCGCTTTTTCGAGGATTGAAACTAAATTATTTAGCGATCGCACTAGCGATGGAACCGCAACTTGATACATCGAAATGGTCATTAATATTTCTCCAACTTCTCTGATTTCTTGATAAATTCTTTTATGCGGCTTAGATTACTATAGCTGATCTTTTAATGCCGTTATAGTAATTTAATCTGTATCGATAAAACGAACCAAAAATCCATCGCAGGACTTAGCCCCACAATTGGATTTATATTTGTATTTGTATTTATACTTGTGGCAGGTTCAAATTCCACTTGCTTTATCCTTCATTATTAATCAGAATCGACAAAAATCTTCGAGATCCTTACTCAGGTATGGCAACGATTCGTGTAAGACGTGTAAGACTTTACGTTGCAAACGTTATGCGGCTTTCACTGCCTCACGATTTAATTAACCAATGCCCTCATGATAGTTCTAGTGGAAATTTGCTCACAGCAAAGCATTACAGTCTAGGAGGTACTGAATCGGAAATTTCTGGCGGTCTGTTCTGATTCATGTTGTGAAGGGTTAGAGGATCTGGTGAACGAAATCCGATTAAGCGATATTTTTTGGTATAAGTTGGTGCAATCTCTGGGGCTTCTACCCATTCATTAGTAGCCACAAAATCTTGCGAAGAAGTTCCGCTTAAGCCTGTGCCAACGGGAGTACCGCGATTTAGACTAGCACTAGATTTAGCGGCTTCATCTCTAGCCTGAGATGGGGCAGGAGCATTTTGAGTTTTTGGTAAGTTATCTAGAGCGATCGCATCTCGGCGTTTGATTGGCACAAATTTTACTTCTATTAAACCTAAATCTGGGTTATTGACTCCACCATCTCGATCTAGTCCGAGATTACCTTCTTCTAAAACGATAAACTGCTTGGCGATCGCATAGGGTCTTTCTAAGGTGACAGAACGATCGCATATCAATCCATCAATAATAGAGACCCCATCAATTTTCACGCTAACTGCACTGGTATAGCTAGGTGAGTTAATTTCAATTTTGTAGGTTTCTCGAATACCAACATTGATATAGCCTCTGGCATCGGCGCGGTGAATATTCCCATTCTGGTTAATGGCGATCGCTACAGGCGAATTCTGAGAAGTATATGTTCTTGAGGGTACTGGGGTTAAAGTCTCTGTATTACCTGCATTTGTGTTATTCTCGATCTTCTCATCACTTAAACGACTGGAAATCGCTGGTGAGTCATTTCCACGAGCATAACCTGCAATAAAAATACCACCAAACAACACAGCACAAATTGCTAAGATTTGCAGCCTTGATGATGTAAACATATGAGAAGCCTCAAATTTCTATTACTTTCAATTTACGATAAGTAACATTGGTATTTTTCGTGGTTACAAATTTAGTAACAAGATTGCTCCGCGATCGTGAAAGCTATATAACCTGTATTAGACCTGTTGGGAAATAAAATAAGCCTAGCCCTATCAATAAATTGCCCTTTGCAACAGCTACTCGCAAACCTTGTTTATTCATTACAAAAAATCTGGTTCTTTATTAGATCGCAAAGCCCTTATATGTACTCATTTCCCGCATATGGTTCTAGAGGAATTTGCCAAGATTGTAGCGCTTGTGTGACTAGATGTTGGTTAGATCGCATTTACAGCGCTTTGCGCTGTAAGAAATAAATGTAAGGTCAATATTTTAACTACACAAAGTCAACTTAAAGACTTGTATCGAAGATATCGCTAAGCCGTGCAACAACCATTCGACTTGGGGTAAGAATCATCTCGACTTTTTCATTTTCATTGACCTTACCCCAAATTTTATTACTTGCAGAGAAACGATGTTTCCCTTTAAGTTTAAACAAAGCTGTTGTTTTGCCCTCAAAGTCAACACTATAGGCTTCGTCAATATTTAAATGCAGATAATACTCATGAGAGCGATTTGGTTCTTGACCTGCGGTGAAGAGTTCTTTCTTCAGGATTTCGGAATGGATGACAATGGGATTACCTTTAAGATCGACGTATCCTTTCCAACCATTAAAAACGGCAATGCTAGTACAGATCAGCATTACCAAAATGCCAACGAGCATTGGTGCTTTAGCAGAGAAAACAACGAATAAACTCATCAGCATTCCGCCAACGATAAGCATAGAAGCTAATGCTAATTGTAAGTATGAGTTAACTCTTACAAAACCTAAACTCTCAGCATAAATCTTTTTTAAATTATCGTTATTCATAAAACGTTCCGTTCAACAAAAGCATTATCCGATCCAAAACTAAAGCATATTTTCTAACCTTGCAACAAATATATAGCAGTCCTAAATGATTCAAGAGAAACAGAATCTTATAACATGGGGCTTAAGCCCCTTGCCTTTCTCACAAATGATTTAGGACTGCTATAACAACCTTGCCTCGTCAGCGATCGCCTGAGGTGGAATGTAACTGATGCTCCGCATCTCGATTAATTTTTTGTCCTGTACTTAGGTTTTAGATATCTGCTCTAAGTTCATCAAAATATGAACATCCTTTAGCTTCGCCTCAATTTCAGTAATAGTTGTATTTGAAGGTAAGTGATGGAGCTTCTCTAATCGTAGAAGATGGATTTCATACTCGGCAAGATTAAGTGAGAACGAGTAAGCG
>CAIJEA010000161.1 GCA_903819605.1 uncultured cyanobacterium
AACTGGTTCTTTATTAAATCTTAGAATCCTAATCATCTGGCAAATTCTCAAGATAAGGTAATATAAGGATAACACAGACAAATGTAACATTTTAAAGCGCCAGATTCAAAAACGATGGCAAATTTGACTATATTTAGGTGTATGATATGGCAAATGTTACATCTAAGAATACAAGGACGTTAGCATATATGGCTTATATGTCTATGATGGTTTATCGTGGTCTGAATGTCTAAATAGGTCTTCAGAATAACTATCCGACTTGGTAATGACTTCTGACATTCTAGAAGTCTTACCGTAAAGGCGATCTAATACTCGCTTTACAGAAATACGTTTCCAAGTCTGTCCGCGTTTAGTGTTGTAACCTTGCTGGTTTAGCCAGTCAGCAATCTTTTGTAAAGACTTGCCTGATTTATGGTGACGACGAATTAGTTCCACAATTTGGACTTCTTCTGGATCTTCCACCAATTCTCCATCTAGCGATCGCTGTCCAAAGGCAGGCGAACCATAACCCGCATAGCCTCCTGCTGCTGCTTTTGCTTGTCTACCCCGTTCTAGTCTTTCCCAAACAGACAGGTCTTCTGAACTGTTTTCTATCATAGCTGTCTTTATCAATGAACCCTTAGAATTATCTTACTTTAAAATTAGCAAATCTGATATTGTTATAAAATTTGCTGTAGCTTCTCCTTCAGCCTATTTTCACGTCAGTCTCTGCCATAATACCCATTCCCCCAAATACACTTATCATTTAATAACTTAGACATGAGTACAGCCGCTTTTATTCAAGATCAAGCTGAATTTGAAACTCTTCGCACAAGTACATCTTTTTTGGTTGTGGACTGCACCGCAACTTGGTGTGGTCCTTGCAAAGTAATCGCTCCATTTATCGATCAGTTGGCTGAAAATTATGGCGATCGCGCCAAGATTATGAAGCTAGACATTGACTCTCATAAACCCTTAGCAAAACAATTTGGTTTAAAGAGTATTCCTGCTGTACTCTTTTTTAAAGATGGTGAAGTAGTTGAGACGATGGTTGGTGTCAAAACCTATGAAGACTATAGTGCTAGCGTAGAAAAACATTTGTAATAGAAAGATCTCACTTTGAGATCTTATTAAACTTACTCCCTTCCCAACCCAAACATAGGCATTATGGAATTATAAAGTGAATAATTAGGCTTGCACGGCTAAACCGCGCAAGCCTAATTATTCACTGGGAAGGGAGTAGATTATTTTTAACAGCTTTGCAAAACTAAGCTGTTAAAAATGGAAATCACCTAAATAATGTACGATGTAAAGTCAATTCATAAATTGACTCTATTCCATTTAGTTGTCTTAATTCTATCTAATAACTTCTATCTAAGCCTCATTAGCTAAATTTTATGAGCATAACTCTTCTAATAGTTGATGATTCGGAAATAGATCGTTCTAAATATATTTATTGTCTAACTAGCGATATTTCGTATAGCTATCGAATTTTAGAAGCAAGTACTCTGGTAAAGGCAAAGGAGCTATATGAAGATAAAAAGCCACAAATTATTTTGCTAGGTTTGCAACTCACTGATGGCAGTGGATTAGAATTTCTCAATTGGATAAACCAACAGGGACAAATGGCAACGCTACCGATACTTTTGCTAGTTCCACAAAGAGAGGAAAGCATTGCGGCTCAAACAACTAAAAGTGGTATCCAAGATTATCTTGTTAAAGACTTCTTAACTCCTGAAAGATTGATGCGATCAATCGATCATCTATTGGAGCGAGTACAGCTAATTAACGCAGTCTATGATTCTCTTAATCTACGTAAGCGCTCTGAGAAATTAATATCAGAGAGTAAAGAAAACTTTTGTCTTTTAGTAGAATGCTCGGACGATTTAATTTGGTCAAGTGATTTAGAAGGTAAATTCACTTATTTATCGCCGCAATTTAAAGAACTATTTGGCTGGGAACCTACGGAATGGTTTGGGAAAAGTATGATCGATCTTGTTCATGCGGGAGATCGTCCAAGGGTTAAAGACAATATTGAACAGATATTGATATCTAATAAGAAAGGAGATCTACCCGTTGAATTTCGTCATCTCCAAAAAGATGGCAGCTATGTCTGGGTGTCATGTAATATGACTCCACGGCGAAATTCTCAAGGAGTGGCAGTTTCTGTACAGGGGATTTTGAGAGATATCAGCGATCGCATCGCTCTTGCCTATGCAATAAGAAATCGCAAACAAACAGAATCTAGGCTCAAAGAGTCAAATGAAATCTTATCTGTCGTCAATCAAGAGTTGCTGAAAGCGATCGGACTCAAAGAAAATTTTCTCTCCACGATCAGTCATGAACTCCGCACGCCACTCAATTCTATTTTAGGCTTAGTAGAAATTTTACAGGAAACAACAGTATATGGATATCTTAATGAAAAGCAGCTACAGGCTTTAGCAATTATTGAAAGTAGTGGAAATCATCTCTTAGAGTTGATTAATGACATTCTTGATTTCTCCAAAATTGAAGTTGGTTGTTTAGACTTACATCGTGACACAACTTCGATCGCACAACTTTGTGAAGCTAGTCTAGATTTTGTTAAATATCAAGCTTTAAATAAAAATATTCAGCTTCAGCTCAATATGGCTGATAACTTACCAGAAATATTTGTAGACGAAAGACGGATGCGTCAATCTTTAATTCATCTACTTAATAACGCTATCAAATTTACACCTCAATTTGGGCAAGTCACCTTGACCTTACATACTGCTAACAAATCTTGGCTTCAAATTGCAGTGAGCGATACAGGTATTGGTATTGCTCCAGAAAATCTTGACAAACTATTTCAGCCATTTGTGCAACTTGATGGTAACCTCAATCGTCAATATGAAGGAACTGGATTGGGGCTAGCAATAGTCAAACAAATTATCGAATCTCACGGTGGTAAGGTGAGTGTTACCAGCAGGGTCGGATTAGGTAGTTGCTTTACCATCGAGTTACCTGTAGAGCTATAGCCAGAAGAGAGCAGCGGTGCTACTCTCTTCTGGGTTTAACTGTAGTCGAAGTCCCATCCAAATCAAATTTACGCTAGCTGAGCGTAGTCGAAGCCTTATTCAATCAATGTAAATCATTTGGGAAGCTATACCCAAAATGTATATGATTATATTGCTTATATTTTTTTACCAAATGTCACCATGCTAAGTTCGACTAGAGAACTTCTTGAAACTGCACGTCGCCATGCCTACGCGATCGGAGCATTCAACGTCTATAACTTAGAAGGCGTAAAAGCAGTAGTAAATGCTGCGGAAATTAGCCGCAGTCCTGCGATGCTGCAATTACATCCTAGCGCTCTCAAGTACGGCAGACTTCCCTTGGTGAAAATGTGTATTGAAGCAGCAAAATCAGCGAATGTGCCGATCTCAATTCACCTCGATCACAGTACTTCTGCTAGTGATATTCTGTTGGCATTAGATGCAGGCGTGCGTTCAATCATGGCAGATGGTTCTCCTATGCCCTACACAAAGAATTTGGAGTTTACTAGAGATATGACTAGGCTTTCCCACAAGTTCCATGCAGTAGTCGAAGCCGAAATTGGCAGAATTAGTGGAACCGAAGATGGTCTGACGATCGCTGAAAAAGAAGCCAAAATGACCGACCCAATCCAAGCTTTTGAATTTGTGCAGCAAACTAAAGTCGATGCGATCGCGGTAACTATCGGCAACGTGCATGGTGAATATAAAAGCCCACCCCGTCTAGATTTTGCACGGCTCGAAAAAATTCGTAGTCTGGTGGACATTCCCTTAGTTTTACATGGTGCGTCGGGATTACCTGCGGAAATGATTGCGCGATCGATTCAATTGGGAGTCTGTAAATTTAATGTGAATACAGAAGTACGCCAAGCCTATATGCAAGCTCTGAAATTAGAAATCTGCGGTGATAGTCCTAAGGATTTGTTAGAGATTGCAGGTGAAGCGATCGCAGCGATGCAAGAAGTAATTATTGAGAAGCTCAATCTCTTTGGCTCTGTCGGTAAAGCTCATTTGCATGAAACACCTTACGCTGAGATATTGGCAAGTCAATCCTATAGCTAAGCGGAGCGACAGGCGATCGCTACTAAATCTCTTCTCTATAATTGTAATTAGATATCTACCTAATTCTGTCCAAATCTGTAGCTATAGGCATATAAAACCCAGAAGAGAGTTGCAGTGCTTCGCACTGCAACTCTCTTCTGGGATTTGGCTTTGTCCTGACATAACTGGAGCTTAGACTAAAAAAGGTAAGAAAGTCAGAG
>CAIJEA010000162.1 GCA_903819605.1 uncultured cyanobacterium
CCAATACTCTATTGCTCACTCCTACGAATCAAGTCACACAAGCGATACCCATTACACCCAATACATCAACGCCCAGAACAATTGATTCTTCAAGTCAAACATCAACACCTGCGGCGATCGCGAGAGTGAGTTTTAGTAGTACGGGGCAATTACTAATTGAAGCCAATCAACCATTAAGTTATCAGGCTAGTCTCGATCGCACATCAGGAACCTTTAACTTGACGGTGCCTAATGCGAAGATTTCTCCAAACCTAGAGCGTCCAAGTCTAGCGTCCAATAGTCCCATTGAAAGAATTCGACTATCACAGGTGGGAAATTCTGTCGAAATTGGCATTAAAACGATCGCAGGTTGGCAGGTACGGGAAACACAACGTTTAAGCAATCAGCAAATTAAATTACAGGTTTCATTAAATAGCGTTTCTTCAGTCCCCACCAATCCCCAGACTTCTTTACCTAGCAATAATCCTTCTATACCATCTCCGCAAACTGTAGGCGATCGCCGTCGGGGAGTAATCTTTGTCGATGCAGGGCATGGCGGTAACGATCCTGGCGCTGTTGGCAATGGTATCCAAGAGAAGGATGTCGTTTTACCAATAAGTCTCAAACTAGGACAAGCATTGCAAAGTATGGGTTATACAGTTTATTACACCCGTACTAATGACGTAGAAATTGACTTAGAACCGCGCGTTGCCGCCGCCGAAAGAATCAATGCTGATGTATTTGTAAGTATTCATGCTAACTCGCTTGCCCCAGGCAATAGCGATATCAGTGGTGTAGAAACCTATCATTCACGCAACTCGACAGATGGTCAAGAACTAGCTAGCTATGTTCATGCACAGATCATATCGGGGACAGGTGCAATCGATCGCTATGTCCGAGGTGCAGGTTTTTATGTAATAGCTAAAACCTCAATGCCTGCAATTTTAGTTGAGACTGGTTTTGTGACCAACCCAACAGAAGCCGCAAATCTGAACAATCCCAATTATCAAAAACTGATGGCGGATGCGATCGCCAGAGGAGTCGATCAGTTTATGCGTGTCCGCAATAGATAAAAAAAGAGTTGGCGCATAGCGCCAACTCTTTTTTTAGGGAAGAAGAGCAAGAAAAATCTAAGATAAAACTTTAGACATTTCTAAAGGAGACTGTGATTTTTGTTGATGTCTAGCATCAGTAATTAACCAATCCAAGGCGGCGGCTTGCAGATCGATGGTTGCCCCAGTCTTATCGACACAATAACGACCAAAAACCAACTTATCCACTAAACGGACATCGGAAAGACGCGAATATTCAAAAATCACACTGCGTTCTACAACTGCGCCACTACAAACATGGCAATTGGGACCAATCATGGTGGGGCCAATAATTGTAGCCCCGTCCTCAATTTGGGTCATCCCACCAATGTAAACAGGTCCACGAATGTCCACTTTGTCCCAATTTACAGATACATTTAGTCCCGTATAGATACCTGGACGGACTTCATGACCTGGAATATTTACATTTTTAATCTTGTGCGATAAAACATCTTGAATTGCTTGCCAATAATCTGGAACTTTTCCAATATCTACCCATTGAAAGTCCATTGAGATCGCATGAAATGGCAAATCTGCGGCAACTAGTTTGGGGAATAGATCGCTACCAAGATCGAACTCAACACCCGAAGGAACATAATCTAAAATTTCTGGTTCAAAAATATAAATACCTGTATTGATTGTATTGCTCAACGCATCTTCAATACTTGGCTTTTCTTGGAACTGTTTAATTCTTCCGTCTGAGTCAGTAACAACAACCCCATAACTCGAGACCTGTTCTCTGGGAACCGTTTTGGTGATAATCGTAGCCAGAGATTTTTTTTGGCGATGCCAGTTAATTGCATAGGTAAGGTCGAGGTCAATCAGAGCATCACCACAAAGAACAACAAATGTATCATCGAAAAATGGGGAAAAGTCTTGGATTTTCTTCAGCCCACCTGCTGAGCCAAGAGCACTTCCTTGAAGTTTACCATCGACAATCTTACCCTCGAAGGAATAAGCCATTTGTACGCCAAACTTTTGACCATCTCGGAAATAATTTTCTATCTCTTCAGATAAATGACTAACATTAACCATAATGCGATCGAAGCCATGCTGTCTTAACAACTCAACTAAGAACTCCATAACAGGCTTTTGCATGATTGGCATCATGGGCTTAGGCATAATATTAGTCATCGGGCGCATTCTAGTCCCTTTACCCGCTGCCAGAATCATGGCTTTCATAAATTATGGTCTCCTCACACTACGACGAAATCTCACTTGCATATGCCAGCAATTTTTTACAAAGATATGCTTAGAACGCCTAAAAATTGGCTTTATCATACCTTGTAAGTAGTCCTAAAAAAGTTAGGAAAATAGGTAAATGACTCTCCTAATTTTTTTAGGAATCAACGCCACGACTGTTATATAAGCTCATCGTCTTTTCTAACCCATCAGCCAAGATACTTGTTACTGCGGATTCAGTTAGATTAAAAAGTTCAGTCAATATTTTATTTTCACTAGCAGTAAATCCACCGAGAACGTGACTGGTAACATTTTGATTGTCTTTAGTAGCGATCGCCCTTTCATCTTTGTCACCTCCTCGTCCAATACCAAGGCGCAGACGAGGAAAATTTTGCGTACCGAGATGGGAAATAATTGACTTCATACCATTATGACCACCTGCGGAACCTGAAAGACGCAAACGCAATTTACCCAGAGGCAAATCCATATCATCATATACAACCAAAATATTTTCAGGGCTGCACTTAAACCAGTCAGCACAAGCACGTACGGATTGACCTGATAAATTCATATAGGTAGTAGGCTTGAGTAACCGAATCTTGCCGTTACTGGCTAATCGACTAGACAATCTACCTTCGCCAAAAATGCCATAAAATCGCTTTTCCTTTCCTAGAGAGATACTCCAAGAAGTTGCTAAGCGATCAACTGCCATAAAGCCAATATTGTGACGGGTGCGATCGTATTCTGCTCCGGGATTACCAAGTCCCACAATTAGGGAAATAGATTGAGTCTCAAGCATCCGTGACTGTTGTTAACTCCTTGGAATCTTCTGATGGTGCGACGACAGGAGTTGAGACAACTTCAGCAGTGACTTTTACAGGTTCTTGCACTGGGGCTTGAGTGGGAGCAGGTTTCTCTAGGAGATCAGCTTCACGTTTGAACTCTGATTCAAACTCACGAGATGCATCTTGGAAACCTTTGATAGCTTTACCCATACTGCGCCCAATTTCTGGCAACTTTTTTGGTCCGAAAATCAGCAGGGCAACAAGCATGATTAGAATCATTTCAGGTAAGCCGATACCAAAAATATTCATTGGAGATGACCTCAATTTATAGACAACTTAAGTGATTTGAATATTAACAGGCGAAGCATTGCAACGACTATTAATACATCAAAGGCACGCAAAGCGTGCCTTTGATGTGGTTGGGAGAGCTAAAGATTAGCCGCCCCAGTTAAGATTGACACCCTCAAGGATCAAGGAAGAGTTGTACAACTGGAGAATGATTACCAGAAATACAAGAAACAAAGCCATGAATACACCCATGAGAGGGGTGGTTCCCCAACCGCGAGAAACCTTACCGTATTCTGCATTCAAGGGTCTGAGAATATCGCCTAGCCAAGTGCGTTGTGACATAAATTTGTCTGTTAAAAACGATTGTTACTAAATAGTATAATTGTAACAATAACTTAAATCACTGGTTCAATTCATGGAAAATGCAACTTCGATCGCAGTCACTATTGCTGTCTGTGTGATCTGTTTAACGGCTTATGCAATATACGTGGCATTTGGACCACCAAATAAAGAATTGGTTGATCAGTTTGAAGAGCATGAAGACTAGACCAAATAGGCATAATTTATATATGCCTGTTTGATTAACTACCTATGATTGAAAATTTTCGACTGACTCATGATGCTTTAGATGTGGCGACCGTCTATGCGATCGCCGACAGTGCCCGTAATGGTGCAGTTGTTCTCATGAGTGGAATGGTACGTAACCAAACTGGGGGTAGGGCAGTTGACTATTTAGATTATCAAGCCTATGAATCTATGGCTTTGCAAGTATTTCAAGATATTAGCGATCGCTGCCGCAAGCAATTTCCTGACATTACTGAGGTAGTTATTCACCATCGTCTTGGCAAACTCAAGATTGGCGAAATCAGTGTTTTAGTAGCCGTTAGTTCACCCCATCGAGCAGAGGCTTTTGATGCTTGCCGCTTCGCGATCGATACATTAAAAATTGATGCCCCAATTTGGAAAAAAGAATTTTGGCTTGACGGGGTAAGCAGTTGGGTAAATTGTCCTATATAGCCGCAAGAGCACTTTGCTTCCTGAAGCATTTTGATTTTTATGCTGCTAGAAAAATCATTTTTTGCCCGTCCTGCCCACGAGGTTGCTCCAGAATTGCTGGGATGTACCTTAGCAAGACGAATTGATGGGATCGAATATCGGGGAATTATTGTAGAAACCGAAGCTTACGATGCGAGCGATCCTGCATGTCATGGCTATCGCAGAAAAACTGTACGCAATGCCGCAATTTTCGGCGAACCCAGTTCCGTTTATGTCTATTTAATTTATGGCATGTATCACTGCGTTAATATCGTGACTGATCGCGAAGATTTTTGCAGTGCGGTATTGATTCGAGCAATTGATTGCGATCGCCCACCTAGTTGGAGCAACCCCAAGGACAAACCGCATCGAGTTGGGGCAGGACCGGGTAAACTTTGTCGCTTATTTAAAATAGATCGTCAACTTGACGGCATCACTTTGCATCCAGATTCTGGTTTATGGCTAGAA
>CAIJEA010000163.1 GCA_903819605.1 uncultured cyanobacterium
AGTAATGTGTTGCGGAATTGGATGCAGTTGTCCACTATTTCACCTGTGGCAAGGTTTGTTTTCGCGATTTCTAGCATTGGGATTATACTCAAAGTAATTTATCGGCTAGATCGTTGGATCTAGCCGATATGTGTTGATTCGGTTTTGCTTATGCTGCTTTCTTGTTTAGGTCTTGGCGATACACGACTAATCCCTTCTTTTGCAGTTCGTCGATCGTCGTGGGCTTGGATGGCAGAAAGTTAATCTTTCCATCCTTAGTTGCCAGAATCTTGCAACCGTAGTGGTTTTGCAATCTTTGGACTACTTTCTCCATCGGCTGGTTGATGTTTGCCAACGCCCATCCCTTTCGTGCTTGATACAGCCACATCTTGTCCGAGCTAATTTCTGGTTTGCTGATTTCTGGTTTGCGGACTTTTGGTTTGCGACTAGTTGCTGCAACTTTTGCGTTGCTGGCTGCTGGCTTTTCGACCTGTTTTGCTGGAATCTGAGCGTTGATGTGCAGAACTAGTGCTCTCGTGGTGGTGCAGAGTTCTTGATGGTTTAACTTTGCAATCATTTTGGTTGCAAGGTCATCGGCGTTATTGAATCTAATTTGAGAGGTCATGATTTTCGGTTCCTTTTTTAATATCGTTTATGTCAATCGTTCGCGGACTTCACGCGCTAGCGTTCTTCTTTCTTCTCAATAGTTAGACAATGCAGATACCGATCTGGGAATAGTATCTGCATTTCAAGTTCTGCTCTTTCGAGTTACACATTTAAGGCGGAAATCAACTCATTCTTTTTAAGTTTTTGCCAGCTTGGAATGTTGAGCTCTCTAGCCAAAGGTCTTAGCTCTTTGAGTGTTAATTTTCTATAGTCTGTTTTTGACTTTGTAGAAACTTCAGCAATGGTTTCAGGATTATCAACCTGTTGCTCTTCTTCTAGATTCGGTGCTAGTTTTACTGGGGAAAGTGCTGTTGTTGTATCTGGTAGAGTTGCTTTTGCGATCGCAAGATTCTTTTCTGTAGCTTCAAGTATTGGAAGATAAGTGACTTGAGCGCTTTCTGTGTTTAGAAGGGACAGTAGCATGTAAACAAGTACTGTCAGCAATCCTAGTAATCCAATGAGGCTGACTGTAGCGATCGCTTCAATTGCGATCTCGATTAATGATTGAGTTTTCATGGTTTTCCTGATAGGGGTTAAGGCTTCATATTGTTGCTGGGGCTTGTTTCTAGCGATCTTCGCTAATCCAATCGAATTTGAGCGCGATCGCTAGATTGATTTTTAGTTCAATTCTCTTGCTGCGTTTTTTTTAGAGAAGATCTGGGGATAGTTCTCGGACAAGGATTCTAGATGTGTTGCTGCAACTTCGCGGCAATGTTGGGGATCTGTTGTGTATTCGTTCGTTGATGCTTTGGCAAAATACTCTGCATAGGTCAGAATTTCCACAACAATCGGATCTACTTTTGAGATTTGGTCTGGATGTTTGGTGAGATATTCTCCCAATTCTCGAACGCTTTCTTGGATTGCATCTAGGAGCAAATCTTTGCATTCGATTGTCCGCTTGGTTCCATCTCTGAAGGTCAGCAGTTTTGTGCCGTTGCCAAAGTCTGTTACTTTTGCTTGCATTGATTTGGCAAGGTCAATTTGCTGTTTTGTGGTCTTCAGACCTCTTGCTCTCGAACGATATACCTGCGCCTGTGTCTTGCCTGTCATCGCGCTTATTGCTATTTTCATGGTAGTTATTCCTACTACGTCTTTGGTCGCGGAATTCAAGCGTAAGCGCTTTTCTTGCTTTGGAATAAAGTACAGAAAATATCTTTAAATAGAAAAATACCAGGCAAACAAGTAAAGTCTACCCTACTTCTATTTCTCTATTACCGTTCGCTCGTATGCTCGCCTAAATCAATGTTGCTACTAACCTCGAGGATCTCCTCGCTCTCCCGAACAACTATTTAAAAGTTTTGTTGGGCAACCAGCTCGTACAGCATAGTATACGGATTAACGACCAGTGAATTATTTGTTTTATTTGGAATGATTCTAGTGCTTCTCAGATGGAATAGTCGATTATCACTAAATTTTAAAATTAATCATCGATACAAAAAAATCACAAGGTAATAAATATTACAAGGATACCGACTCTTCGTTTTCCAACCCATCCTGGTGAAATGCTATTGGAAGAACTTCCTCCTCCTCAATACTTATCTCAGCGAGACCTAAGCCTAAGATATTCATGTTCCCTATCAAAGGATAAATGAGATTGTTAATCCTCGTTGCGGTATTACACCTAGCAACGCTTAACGCTTGGATCGGTTCTTTTACACTTCGTCTGATTACTGAATGAATCTCCAACAATCTTGTGATCTTTATCATGCTTAGTTATCTCAAAATGCTAACCTCCAAACTATTAAATCCTTAAAAACTCTGCCTGCTGGCTAATTTCATCGCGAACCCCCTCTTTAGCTTTGCCCTTGACTTACCTTTTGACTTTCAGCGAAAACTTTAAACGCTCGATCAATTTTTTTGCATCTCTTAGCGTTACAAGAACCTTTCACTCCTTGCCAATCGAGAAATATCGCTCTTTGGAAGAGAATCTCACTTGGTTTCATAAATAGTTCGCGAAATTCGAGAAGGGAACGCTCGTGCAAATCTACAAGTTGTCAGATCGCATTCACGAATTCAGCCAGAAAAGAGATTTGGCAACCATATAGAGCTAAATTAAATGATTTATATTGAATATTGGCTAAAATTCAGCATAATATATGATTGAATAAATTGAAGTAATTTTGAGGATATACTTAAGATTTACAAAGAAATACAGTCTTGGTTATCTCAATCAGTTTCAGAGTCACCAGATGGTCGTTACAGACATAGTTTACTTTCAGAAGACTTGCAGAAGCGTGGTGAAGCAATTACTGCTCTTCAACAGATTGTATATGATGCTCATGAAGACTCGCGTAAGCGTCTTCGTGATTTATTAGATGAGTCTCTAGATCCACTTTGTCCAGATTCACCTTACCCTGTTGACCAATATCCTCAATGTCTTCATGAACTAACCTTAAAAGGATATTTTGGCGAAATATTCGCTGGGGTTATAGCTGAACATTTTAGTCCTCATAATGAAGATGGGTGGAAAGTTCCTGCCTATTTATTTCGTAATCATCTTGAAGCATTCCGACAATTGGAGACGCTCGATCAGTCTAGTGCATCTATTGGAATAATACCAGGACGTACAGGAGACGATTGTCTTGCTTTTAAGAGAGATAATACTGGGAGAATCACTAATTCTCTAGTTTGTGAGGCAAAGTGTACAAACGAGCATAGTTCAAGCTTACTTGATGATGCACACACAAAAATTAGTGAACCTCATTTAAAACCTTTAGATTTATTGCAATTAATTGAAATTTTGAAATTGCACAATGATGATGCATCTACTCAATGGGTCAACGCACTAAGAAAGCTACACATCGAAAAGAATCCTACAAACTATGAACGCTGCGATTTAGTCAGTTATGTATGTGGCTTAGAACCCCGTCGTCGATCAATTCAAACAACTTGGATACATCCTCCTACAAATATGCCTGGTTCTTACACTGGTGGACGTAAACTTGAAACAGTAGAGATTCACCTTTATGATGTAGAAGGAATAATTTCAAAAGTTTACGACAAACCTCAAAATGTTAACAACTGCATTTCTAAAAACCAACTAACAGACTTTTGGCAAAAAGTAGTCTCCAGATTGCCCAATCTTGAAAAAACCTTATTAGAAAAGCATTGCCAGTTAATAGGTTACAACTATACTTCAGCTTATATAAGCGTAAATGACATAACACGTATACGGGACATTCAAAATATTGGTAAGAAAATACAGCAGGCTTTCGTGGAATCTGGATTGTATACACCACCAGAGAGAGACTCTAATGGTAGAACGAAACATTTGAATCTAGAGTTTCGGGTCACTGTTCAAGGTACAAGCAATGATTCAAACTAGTGAGCTTATTGCATTGGCAAGAGAAGTACAGCAAGAATTAGCAGATAGCGGACTTCCTCCTGCATTCGCAAGGCTTTATAGCCACTATACTCGTCTAAAAGCTCGGCAACCTGGTCTTACTTCGTGGAGAGACAATGAATTTGATGATTTCCTGAAAGAAACACTTCGTCTTATTGAAGCTGTCTTTATCCAAAAACAAGCAGATGATCAAAACTGGCGTTCTGGAATGCGCCGAGTCGGTGAACTATTAGAGTGGCTATCTCTCCCTGATTTAAATCGAGATAGATTGCCATTGAAATTACTCTCTGCATCTGCTTATCAACTTGCAGGCTATCCTGCTAGGGCTTCTGGGTTACTAAATGAAGAGGTAATTGAAGAAACTGAATCTCAAATTTTACGAGCTTTACTCAAAACTGATTTTCCAAGATTATTACATTTGTTAACTGATTATTGGAGTCGTAATGAATTATCCGATGTATCCTCACTAACTGAGCCTGAATCATTTGCAAACAATATACACTACATAATCATTAGAGAAATTACGAGTGCTTTTGGTATCTTATGTGCAGAATTTCGATGGGGTAACGAGAGAAGATTAGCAAGAGCAATTAGTAAACTTTCATCAGCAAGTAAAGCACTTCTCAATAATGATAATTCTTACTCATGGCTTCTTTCCAAATTTTGTGCAGAAGTAGCCAGTACATATGTAAATAGTGCTATGAGAGTTTATCTTTCAGAAATCACGGAAAGAGTTAGTGAGGAAGGTAGAAGAGTTCTAGAAAGATACTTGCGACAAAAGTATATTGAATGTAAGTCTTTAGTTTGGCAGTCTCAGATGAGAGGAATTGCAAGCTTGGCTAGTACAGACTCGTTTACACTTTGTACACCAACAGGTTCAGGAAAAACGACAATTGCAGAAATAGCCATCCTACAAAGTCTTTTTCCCCTAGAGCAATCTGAAACTGAACCTCTAGCAATTTATCTTGTACCATCTAGAGCGCTTGCTGCTGAAGTTGAAGCAAAGTTATCACGCTTACTAAAAAGAGTTAACAATAATCAACAGGTTATTGTAACTGGGCTATATGGCGGGACAGATTGGGCACCAACAGATGCTTGGCTAACGGCAACAGATCCTACTGTTCTGATTTGTACTTATGAAAAAGCAGAAGCTTTAATGAGATTTTTGGGCGTTTTCTTTCTACGCAGATTATCTCTAGTTATAGTTGATGAAGCTCACATGGTTCAATTTTCTGGTAGTAGAGTCTCTCTTCAAAACTCTGAGAACAGAGCATTACGGCTTGAGCTACTTGGAGCTAGACTATTTGCTTTCTTAGAAGAACGTAACAGCCGCATTATAGCTTTGTCGGCAGTAGCTTCAGAAATGGAGTCAGCACTATCCCATTGGATATCAGGTCAATCTAATACCGAACCAGTCAAAGTTTCTTACCGCAGTACAAGACAATTAATAGGAAGGCTGGAATGTCAAAACGGGAGATTTGAAATACAGTATGACCTACTTGATGGTGCAACGTTAAGATTTACTAGAGATCTGGGTGATACACCTTACATTCAAAATCCTTTTCCTGTATGTCCTCTTATACCTCAGAAATTTCAAAAAGTCGGAGTTACCGAAGAGATGTATTTACGTCCCTATTTATTCTGGGCAGCAATGCAACTTGCCGCACCAGATAGTCGTAATCAACAACGGGCTGTCCTCATATCCTTAATGAAAGGAATTGATGGATATGCACAAGATTTTTTAGATTTATTAAATCGTAACTGGGCGAATATTCAAAAGCCTCAGTTTTTTATAACTCCTACTGATGAAAAATTAGAAATTTGGCAAAACTGTTTAGCTTCTTGTGAGGATTACTTTGGATCAGAATCTCGTGAGTATAGACTTCTTCAAAGAGGAATTATTGTTCATCACGGCAAGATGCCAGGTTTAATGGCAAGATTATTAATCGATTTAATTAATTTAATCAATTTCAAATAAAATGAGTTTATGGTTTAAAGGAATAAATTGGGATCAAAAAGATAATGAAAGTGGTTGGGAATATGTATTGCCGGATGGTAATGGTTCATTGGATAAATTTAGTGATGCTTATTATATAAAATTTGA
>CAIJEA010000164.1 GCA_903819605.1 uncultured cyanobacterium
AGGTAATTTATTCTCATTATTGAATAGAAATTAGGGCATAGTGCTGGTTTTTAATTTTTAATCAAAAATTAACTTAAATCATTCGCATATTTAGCGATCACAAGGCGTAAAATTTAAATATGTAAACTCATATACAAAACACTTCTCAGGAATGGAGAAAAGATCATGGCGATCGCATCAATCAATCCTGTTACGGGAGAAGTATTAAAAACTTTCGAGCCTTTAACTGATGAAGAACTCGAACTCAAACTAGAGCTTGCCGATCGCACTTTTGCGACATACAAACATACTAGTTTTACCGATCGTGCCCAATGGCTAAACCAAGCTGCCGATATTCTCGAAGCAAAAAAATCTGAATTTGGCATCATCATCACTCTCGAAATGGGGAAAACGCTGAAAAGCGCGATCGCGGAAGTCGAGAAATGTGCCAATCTCTGCCGCTTTTATGCCGAACATGCTCCCATTTATTTAGCTGATACTCCTGCGTTTACCGATGCTAGTCGAACCCTAATTCGCTATCAACCATTGGGAATTATTCTGGCGGTAATGCCTTGGAACTTTCCCTTTTGGCAAGTATTTCGTTTCGCTGTACCTTGCTTGATGGCAGGAAATGTAGGGCTATTGAAACATGCCTCTAATGTGCCGCAATGTGCCTTAGCGATCGCCGAAATCTTTCGTTTAGCGGGCGTGCCTGAAGGTGCATTTCAAACTTTATTGATCGGTGCGGATCGTGTCGCCAAGCTAGTTGCCGATCCAAGGGTAAAGGCTGCCACCTTGACGGGAAGTGAACCCGCAGGACAAAGCCTCGCCGCGATCGCAGGGCATCATCTCAAAAAGGTCGTACTAGAACTAGGGGGTAGCGATCCATTTATCGTTCTCAAAAGTGCCGATCTTGATTTAGCAATTAATACAGCCGTCACAGCACGAGTAATGAATAATGGTCAGACCTGTATTGCTGCTAAGAGATTTATCCTTGAAGAGGCGATCGCCGATCAATTCACTGAGAAATTTGTGGAGAAATTTAAGGCACTGAAGGTTGGCGATCCGATGCAATCTGAGACTGATGTTGGCCCCCTTGCTACTCCACAAATTTTGACGGAATTAGACTTACAGGTTAAAGCTAGTACCGAAGCAGGGGCAAAAGTTTTAGTTGGGGGCTATCGTCTTCCTCAAGAGGGGAATTTCTATGCGCCAACTATTTTGGCGGATATTCCCCTCGGTGCGCCGCCATATCAAGAAGAGTTTTTTGGCCCAGTAGCCTCAGTTTTTCGAGTTAAAAATATTGGTGAGGCGATCGCCCTTGCGAATAGTACGAACTTCGGACTAGGAGCAAGTGTCTGGACAAATGACCCACAGGAAATAGAACTAGCGATCGAACAAATTGAAGCGGGTGCAGTCTTTGTCAATAGTATGGTCAAATCCGATCCGCGAATTCCTTTTGGAGGCATTAAGCGATCGGGTTATGGTCGTGAGTTGGGTATTGAGGGTATTCGCGAATTTGTGAATATCAAAACAATTTGGATTAATTAAATTTACGGTGGTGTAATTCGCTCTGCAAATTACACCACCACATTTATTGGAAAATACAATTATGAATACAGCAGAATTATTAGTCAAATGTTTGGAAAATGAAGGGGTGGAATATATATTCGGACTCCCTGGTGAGGAAAATATGGCAGTTCTCAATGCCCTTGAGAACTCTTCGATTAGATTTATTACCACACGCCACGAACAAGGCGCAGCGTTTATGGCGGATGTCTATGGCAGACTTACAGGCAAACCAGGGGTATGCCTATCGACTCTAGGACCTGGAGCAACCAATTTGATGACAGGAGTCGCCGATGCGAACTTGGACTGTGCGCCATTAATTGCGATTACAGGGCAAGTAGGAACCGATAGGATGCATATAAATTCCCATCAATATCTCGATCTGGTGGCGATGTTCGAGCCAGTGACCAAATGGAATGCTCAAATTGTCCGACCTAGCATTACTCCTGAAATTGTTCGTAAAGCTTTTAAACTCGCTAAGTCAGAGAAGCCGGGGGCAGTGCATATCGACTTGCCCGAAAATATTGCTGATATGGAAGTTATCGGTGTTCCATTAACAATAAAAGGCGATCGCAATCCCATATTTGCTTCCTATCGTAGTCTTTCAGAAGCAGCAATTCTGATTGCCCAAGCAAAAAATCCATTGATCTTAGTAGGAAATGGTGCGATTCGTTCACAAGCAAGTCAAGCTTTGACTGACTTTGCCACGCGCTTAAATATTCCTGTCGCGAATACCTTTATGGGTAAAGGTGTAATTCCCTATCGACATCCACTCGCGCTCTGGTCATTGGGCTTACAGCAAAGAGACATTATTAACTGTGCATTTGATGAAACGGATTTGGTGATTGCGGTTGGTTATGACCTCATCGAATATTCACCAAAGAAATGGAATCCTACGGGATCGATTCCAATTATTCATATTGGCGAATTGTCGGCAGAAGTCAATAGCTGCTACATGCCGCAGGTAGAAATTATGGGGGATATTTCTGACTCATTGATTGAAATTATGCATCGTTGCGATCGCGCAGGAAAGACCGATCCCCATGCGATCGCCTTGCGTCCCGAAATTCTTGCTACCTATGAGCAATACGCCAATGACGATGGTTTTCCGATTAAGCCCCAAAAGATTGTCTACGATCTGCGTCAAGTGATGGGAGCTGAAGACGTAGTGATTTCCGATGTGGGAGCGCATAAAATGTGGATGGCACGTCACTATCATTGCGATCGCCCCAATACTTGCATCATTTCCAATGGTTTTGCCGCGATGGGAATTGCTATACCTGGAGCGATCGCCGCTAAGCTAGTTAATCCCGATCGCAAGATCGTGGCGGTAACAGGGGATGGGGGATTCATGATGAATATGCAAGAACTGGAAACTGCAACTCGGATTGGCACTCCTTTTGTGACGCTTATTTTTAATGATGGTGGCTATGGACTGATTGAATGGAAGCAACAAATCCATTACGGAAGGTCGGCGTTTATCAAGTTTGGTAATCCAGATTTTGTCAAACTTGCGGAAAGTATGGGTCTCAAGGGCTATCGCATTACTTCAGCGATCGATCTTCTTCCAACACTCAAAGAAGCTCTTGCACAAGACGTACCTGCTGTTATCGATTGTCCTGTCGATTATAGAGAGAATATGCTCTTTTCTCGCAAAGTTGGAGAATTAACCTGTCCACTTTAAGAGGAGTTTTAAAAGTATAGAGATGGTCTCCTTGAGTAGCATAGAGTCTTGCGATGTAACCTTACCAAGTAATGGTTCAATCTGGTGTTCTCCCCCTCCACCCTAGTCATATAGGTTTTACTAACAATGTGGTCTTCAGGGTCAATAAACTTGGGGTAAACACAGTAGCCATCACTAATCCAGAAATAGCAAGCCCAACTTCTAATCATTGCCAACAAAATGGCAAAAGTCTCACTACTCCTGTCTCCTATTGTCCAAGCTAAAATCCCTTGCTCAATTTGTCTGGCATCTTCAGAATATCCTCGTTCACTATAGAATTCAACAAATTGTCTCTTGCATTGCTTACATCGGTATCATTGTTTGCCGTATCGATGTCCATTCTTTACTACATCTTCTCCGTTGCAGTTTGGGCATGGCTTTTTTTTATATTGAACAAATCCAACACTTATTTCCCAACATGATATTCTTGTTTGCCATTATGAATTTTTGCATCGCCAGATTTTGAAGTAAAAATTGAATTGCTTGGGCTTTTTCTACCGAGGAAAGAGCAAGTAACTAGGGTTGTAATTCTTTTAAAGTCATTGCTTTAGGCTCTTATTACCAAAGCTCCTGCGATCGCCAAGTATCACTCGTTAATTATAACTAAGGAGATCGCGCAATCCTTTGCTGAAATATTTGATTTGGAAATGCAATTTCAAGCGATCGTCTAAAAAATATAATTACCTATTTCTAGGCTTTGATAAATCACCAGATAGTTTTGACGGGATACTGTGCGATCTCTCCATCTACTGTCAAATGAAGTCTTTGGTATTAAAAGTATTTGCGGATCATCTTATTTGTTTAAAGCTGTCTTAAATGTTGATCGCTAGTTAATATTTTGGTAGTTACGAATATTGATTTGGGAAATCAGGATTCTTTTTCATACCTTCTACATCTGGATCAAAGTTAGATGGAAATTTAGTCTCATTACAATATATAGCTTCTTTCAGATTTGTACGTTGCAGAATAGCTTGACTGAGATCTGCTTCAAGAAAACTGGCTTTCTCTAAGTTTGCCTCACTAAAATCCACGCCTTTAAGGTTAGTCTGTCCAAAATTTGCTTCCCTCAAATTAACCCTCTTAAAATTTGCATTAGCTAAATTTGCTCTAAAAAGTACACTGCCACTTAGATCTAAAGTTTCATTATGTAAGTCTTTAGTGTAATCACGTTGTGCAATAACATTTATCGCCTCCTGAATCTGAGGATAAACTCTAGGGTAATCTTTAGTGTTTGTAGCTTCTCTTGGTGCGAATTCAAGCGCCTTGCCTCTAATAAAAGAAGCTATGACTTTCATTACAAGCCAATGATATTCGGGAGAATCTTGTGCAATTTTTGATAAAGCATAGATACCACCCAGTACGACCGTTCTATTGCTTGTTGTTCCCAACTGTTCTACTGCTTTAGAGAATCGATCGGTAAGTAGTTTCTTTTCGTTGATTTTAAAGTTTCGATATACATACACAGCACCAAAAACAGCCGCAAATGTAGAAATAATCATTACTGTAAGTCTAATTACTTCTATCTGCTCTGTTAGACCTAACGACTGCCAGCAATTCAATAAACTCATAAACACCATTAATTATTCATAAGACTTAAGTGTATTTCTAACAATAGTATTTCTGTAGTTCTCTAATCTCCAAGTTTGATGTTAATCATTATAGAAATTTAAGATAAAAGAAATATATAATTAGTTAAAACAGCGAAATATCATGGCAGTAAGACAACCTCGATATAGCAAAGAAGAATTCGCTAGGCGTGGAGATGAGATTTATGAAACTCAAGTGCGCCCACAGGTCGAAATGGGTAATTATGGCAAAATTGTTGCGATCGACATTGAAACAGGAGCCTATGAGGTTGCCGATGAAATACTGACTGCAACAGGTAGCCTATTCAAACGCATCCCCGACGCTCAACCTTGGATAGTTCGCATCGGATATAGAGCCGTTCATCGGTTTGGTGCAAGGAGTCTAAAAAAGACTGTATGATTCACGGTGTAGTTAATCAGATCTGTGAAGCCACAATTCCACTAGTCATCATCAACGAAAAGCGACAAACCAAACTGATTGATGCTGTTATTGATACAGGCTATACAGGTTACCTAAGCTTACCGAGTGAAATCATTACTGCCTTAGATTTGGCTTGGACAGGCGTTGATCGCGGCACTTTAGGCGATGGTAGCGAAGTGACATTTGAGATTTATGCCGCGACAATCATTTGGGATGGTCAATACCGAAATATTCCTGTCAATGAAGCAGAGACAGATCCCCTAGTTGGCATGAGTTTACTTTATGGCTATGACTTACGAATTCGCGCAGTAGAAGGCGGCAAAGTCACAATTGAATTATCAATAGAATAAGATGCCAATAAAAAAGCGCCCTTCGGGCGCTTTTTTATTTTCTAAGAAGTAGCTAGCGTACGACGCTTGGTGACCATGCGGAAGGCTTCAATGATATCGCCTTCTTTCCATGCAGAGAACTTGCTGAGAGAAATACCGCACTCGAAACCAGCGGCGACTTCTTTAGCATCATCCTTGACCCTTCTGAGGGATTCCAGAACGGCTGTATGCACAACCTCATTGCCACGTTTAACACGGACATTGCAGTTACGGAGCAACTTACCATTCTGGACATAACAACCAGCCACAGCACCCTTACCAATCGTAAAGATTGCCCTAACTTCAGCCTGACCGAGGTATTCCTCAATCATTTCAGGATCGAGTAAGCCTTCCATCGCATCTTGGATATCTTCCAAGAGCTTATAGATGACGTTGTAATCGCGGAAGTCAACACCCATCTCATCAGCAGCCTGTCTAGCCCCAGGAGCCATCGTGGTATTAAATCCTAATACTACAGCCGAGCTAGCTGCTGCCAAACTGATATCGTTTTCGGTGATTTCACCAGGAGCCGATAAGAGGATACGCAATTGGACTTCGCGCTGAGGGAGTTGAGCCAAAGCCCCAAGAATTGCTTCGAGAGAACCTTGAACGTCCGCCTTGAGAATAATATTGAGTTCCTTGAGATCGCCTTCTTTGACCTTCTCGGACAAAGTACCAAGGGTGACACGACGGGAAGCCATCGCTTGGATCAATCGAGTTTGACGTTGATCCATCGTGCGCTGATCGGCGATCGCACGGGCAACTTTTTCATCAAGATAGACTTCAAACTCATCACCTGCCGCAGGGACATCTCCCAGACCAAGGACTTCCACCGCAAAGGATGGTGAAGCCTGACCGACACGAGCGCCGCGATCATCCACCATGGCGCGGACTTTACCGAAGGCAGCACCAGCAACGAAGATATCGCCAACGCGCAACGTACCGTTTTGGACGAGCAATGTTGCCACAGGTCCCTTCGCCTTGTCAAGGTGAGCTTCGATGACCGTACCCTTAGCAGTACGGTTGGGGTTCGCCTGTAAATCTTCGACTTCAGCAACCAGCAAGATCATTTCTAGCAAGGTATCGAGATTCTCACGGCGGATTGCACTGACGGGAACCATGATTGTGTCACCGCCCCATTCTTCAGCAACGAGGGAGTACTCGGTGAGTTCTTGTCGGATGCGATCGGGCTGAGCTTCAACCTTGTCAACCTTGTTAATGGCAACAACAATTGGTACTTTCGCAGCGCGAGCGTGGCTGATTGCTTCAATAGTTTGGGGTTGGACACCATCATCGGCAGCAACTACAAGTACCGCAATGTCAGTCACCTTCGTACCGCGCGCTCGCATGGCGGTAAAGGCTTCGTGACCAGGAGTATCTAGGAAGACAATCTGTTGTTTTTGTCCGTTATGTTCAACATCAACGTGATATGCGCCGATATGTTGCGTAATACCACCTGCTTCGCCTTGAGCAACCTTACTCTTCCGAATTGCATCAAGCAAGGTGGTTTTACCATGGTCAACGTGACCCATGATCGTCACAACTGGAGGACGACGTTGCAGTTTATCAAGGTCACCAGATTCGATCATCTCGGTCTTGACTGCAAGCTCAATAATCTCAGGAGCATGGACTTCATAACCTAGCTCTGCCGCCACCATCTTGGATGTGCCCACATCCAATGTTTGGTTAATATTTGCCATGATGCCTTTCATAAAAAGGGTGCGAATCACCTCTGTCTCCGAAAGTGCCAAACGATTAGCTAGTACGGCAACGGTCATGCCCTCAGTAATTTCGACTGAGGTTGGTTTTTCGGGAATGACTTCGACTTGCTGATTACGGCGATCGCGGCTTGGTGCAGATTTTTTCTTGGGTTGAGTCGGCTTGATATCGGCAGCCATAGTTGGCTTCGATGGTACAGTTGCGGCTTTAGGACGTGCTGTAGGACGCGCCAAAGACAGACTAATCTGAGCCAGCTCAGCAGCAGCTTCAAGGTCAGCAGCATCATCATCATCATCATCAAAGTCACGCAAATAGCGCTTAGGCTTATTAAGGCGATTCTTTTCTTTAAGCTCCAGTAAATCCTTTTCTTCTTCTTCTTTGGATTTACCTTTACGCTTACTAGTCTTATTAGGCAGGGTTGGCTTTTCTAAAAGCTCTGGCAAACCAGGATTGAATCCCCCTGCAACTTCAGGCTTCTTGCCGCTCTTATCAGCGATTACGGGCTTTTCAGGCGCACGCATCAGGGTGGGCATGGGTGGACGCAAATTGTGAGGTGGCTCGGTTGGAGCTGTGATCCCCCGCTCAATCAGCACCGAGTCCTTGACAAGTTTTGGACCACGGCTTTGAGGTCTGCCGCCAGCAGGTGCAGTAGATTGTTCTACAGGCTTATTCAGCTTTGGTCTTTCAGGCTTATTTACCTTAACAGCTTCATTTTTGGAAGCTGCTTTAGAGTTGTTACCAGTATCATTACCAGCTTTGAAATCGGCTTTTGGTTGCTCCGTTCTAACCTGTTCGGATTTGCCCTGAGTAGCCTTTGCGGATACTCTTGACTCATCTGATGGCTTTGATGCAGGGGCTTTAGGGACAATCGGGGCTACCTTAGGAACAATTGCCGTGGCAGGAGACTTAGGACGTTCTGGAGCAACAGGCTTGTTTAATTTGACTTGAGGTGGTGATACGCTCACCAAAGACTGTTTCTGTGAAGGGGGACGCTCCGCTTTTTCTGCTGGTGGACGCTCTGCCCTTGGAGCCTCTCTCCTTGCCGATTGCTCCTTCGGAAGAATTATATTATTGACAGGAGCATTCATCTTTTCTTCAACTGACACTTTTGCAGAGCTAGCCACAGTAGTTTTGTCAGATGCCTTGGGTGGAGTTGGAGGTGCAATTAATTCTGGTTTTATCTCAGGTTTTATTACTGGCTGAGATTCTTTGATCGCTGGTGGGGTCAATGCTGTTTCTGAAGTCAATTCAATTTTGGATGCAGAGGTGGTTTCGGAGTTTGAGGGTTCACCGTCTAAGACAGAAGGACGGCTAGGAGGCATGACTAATGAAGAAGCAGGGGGCATGGGCGAGAAAGGGGTAACAACAGTTTTAGCAGGAGGCTCTGAGCTAGGCTCAACGATCGCATTAGGTGGGTTAGGAGCAGATATAGTTCCTACATTAGCAGAGACGGGCGGAGAGGTGAGCCGAATAGTTGGCTTACTGACGGCAAGAATTTGTTGCTTGGCAATACGCGCTTCGGATTCCTTTGTCTTTGCCGTAACAGCTTTCTTCTCAGCAGCTTTGGGATCGACAGGTTTGGGATGATGTTGAGGGGCTTTGGTGCGTATCAATTCCGCCTCTGATTCTGTAATCGTACTACTATGACTTTTGACAACTATATCTAACTGCTCGCACATGGCGATAACATCTTTAGTGTCAAGGTCTAGCTCTCGTGAGAGTTCATATAGTCGAACTCGATTGCTTATACTCATTGCTTACTCTGCCCTGCGTAACTGATGTACACGATGAAATTGAATTTACATAGAAGTTGCTTCCTATCTTTTGCTAGGTTGAATTACATTGGCTGAATTACATTGACCATAGTTAATCTTAGAAGCGCGTAGCTATTCCTGATAATCAGGCTAGCGAGTAGTTTCAATTTTTTAAGATGAAAATACTATAGCTATTATTACTCATACAACCTAGTAAAATGAGAAGTTGGTGAACTTAGCTCATAAACTTAGGCAAAATCTCACTCAGTTTACTAGTTCTTGTACGTTAACTCTAAAAAACGCTTCAGAATCTAATTTTAAAGTAATTTTTTATGTATAAGCTTATTAGAATTCTTACAGTTATTTACACTACTTTACTTTAAGGTAGGATCGAATAGTTTCTCAGTGTTTTGCCCCAGACTGTTTTGCCCCACAATGTTTTGAACTATGACCAACGTACCCGTCTCTCGCATTCGCAACTTTTCAATCATTGCCCATATCGATCATGGTAAGTCTACGCTTGCCGATCGCTTGCTGCAATTTACAGGTACGGTTGCGGATCGAGATATGAAAGCGCAATTTCTCGACAACATGGATTTAGAGCGGGAGCGGGGGATTACGATCAAGCTGCAAGCAGCGCGAATGAACTATAAGGCGCTTAATGGTGAAGAATATACGATCAATTTGATCGATACACCAGGGCATGTGGACTTTTCCTATGAGGTATCGCGGAGTTTAGCAGCGTGCGAAGGCGCTTTATTGGTAGTTGACGCATCTCAAGGTGTTGAAGCCCAGACCCTCGCTAATGTTTATTTAGCGTTGGCAAATAACTTAGAAATTGTACCTGTCTTAAATAAGATCGATTTGCCAGGAGCCGATCCCGATCGCATTGCCAATGAAATTGAGCAGTTAATCGGTTTAGACTGCTCGGATGCAATTCGAGCATCGGCGAAAATGGGGATCGGGATTCGCGAGATCCTTGAGGCGATCGTATTGCAAGTACCTGCTCCGAAGGATACGGTCGATCAACCTCTAAGGGCTTTAATTTTTGATAGTTATTACGATGCCTATCGTGGAGTAATCGTCTATTTTCGAGTGATGGATGGCACGGTCAAAAAAGGCGATCGCGTCAAGTTTATGGCTTCGGGACAAGAGTATGTAATTGACGAGCTAGGCGTGCTTGCTCCAGGACAAATCCAAGTCGATGAATTACATGCGGGTGAAGTGGGCTATCTCGCGGCGGCGATCAAGATGGTTGCCCATGCGCGGGTCGGTGACACGATTACTTCCGCGATCGACTCGGCTCCAGAACCTTTCCCAGGGTATGAAGAGGCAAAACCAATGGTTTTTTGCGGTATGTTCCCTACGGATGCCGATCAGTTTGAAGAATTGCGCGAAGCCTTAACTAAGCTCAAGCTTAATGATGCATCGCTTAATTATGAGCCAGAAACCTCAAATGCGATGGGATTTGGCTTTCGATGCGGATTTTTGGGGATGCTGCACATGGAGATCGTACAGGAACGTCTCGAACGTGAATACAATCTCGATCTGATCGTCACTGCGCCATCGGTAATTTATCGAGTGACAACAAATACAGGTGAGATCCTGATGGTGGACAACCCCAGTGAGTTACCACCACCAAATTCAAGGCAATCGATCGAGGAGCCCTATGTCAAGTTGGAGATCATGACTCCGCAGTCCTATATTGGTACGTTGATGGATTTGTGCGTGGCAAGACGGGGCGTATTTGTCGATACGAAATACATCACCACAGAACGGGCAACGCTAATCTATGAACTGCCATTGGCAGAAATGGTGACTGATTTCTTCGATCAGATGAAATCGCGGACTAAGGGATATGCCAGCATGGAATATCAAGTCATTGGTTATCGTCCCAACGATCTCGTACTGGTAGATATTTTAGTCAATGAAGAGCCTGTTGATGCTTTGGCTTGTATCGTCCATCGTGATAAGTCCTATAACGTCGGTCGAGCATTAGTATCTAAGTTGAGAGAGCTGATTCCCAAGCAACAGTTCCAAATTCCGATTCAAGCGGCGATCGGGTCTAAAATTTTGGCTCGTGAAAATATTTCGGCATTGCGAAAGAACGTTCTTAGTAAGTGTTATGGCGGTGATATTTCACGGAAGAAGAAATTGTTAGAGAAGCAAAAAAAAGGCAAAAAACGTATGAAATCGATTGGAACCGTGGAAGTTCCGCAAGCCGCTTTTATGGCAATTTTGCAATTGAATGGTGATTAGAAGAAATAAAGTGAGAGGGGCAAAGCACCTCTCACTTTATTTCTTTAGCGAGGAGGCAGTATGAAAGGTCGGGTTTTTATTGTGGGGGCAGGCATTGGCGGCGTAGAGTTTTTGACGGTTCGTGCTAAGGATTTGATTAGTGCTGCTGAGGTAATTATTAGTGATGCGCTAGTCGATCCCAGCTTGTTAGATCTAGTTCCAGAAAACTGCGATCGCATCATTGCTGGTAAACGGGGCGGACAAGAAAGTATCAAGCAAGTAGAAATAAATCAAATTCTTGTGCAATATTGCTTGCAAGGGAAGCAAGTAGTGCGCCTGAAAAGTGGCGATCCTTGGATCTTTGGTCGATCGCTGCCTGAAATCTCGGCATTACAAGCCGCAGATTGTGAATGGGAAGTGGTTGCAGGAATTTCCAGTGCGATCGCTGCACCGATGTTGGCAGGGATTCCTTTAACAGAAGTAGAGGCAAGCTCTTGTTTTGCCGTGATGACAGGGCATGATTTGGAGCGATTACCTTGGGAGGCGATCGCCAAAATTCCGACGCTAGTGATTTTGATGGGGACAAATAATCTGGCGGGATTGCTAGAAAAATTGGGCGATGGGAAATCTACGGATACGGCGATCGCGATCGTGCGTTGGTGTGGGCGCATTGAGCAACAGGTATGGACGGGAAATCTGGCAAATATTCAATCAAAATTACCAACAGGATCGCTATCGCCCTCGGTAATTATTATTGGCGAAGTCGTAAAGTTTCATGAGCAATTGTCTCATCAACGCTTTAAATCATTGGAAAATCTTGCACAAAGTGTCGATAAGGAAAAATTACCATTGCAAGGCAAAACGATTTTAGTGACGAGATCGGCGGGACAAGCAAGCCAGTTTACAGATTTATTGACCAGTCAAGGAGCTACGGTGATTGAAATGCCCACCTTAGCAATTTTGCCGCCGACTAGTTGGGAATTTCTGGATCAAGCAATTAAGTCTCTCTCGGATTACGACTGGCTAATTTTGACCTCAGCAAATGCCGTTGAGAGCTTTTTTGGGCGGTTGCAAAAGGCTGGTCAAGATAGTCGCGCTTTACATGCGCTCAAAGTTGCTGTAGTCGGACGCAAGACAGCGGAAGTATTGACAAATTATGGGATTACACCCGATTTAGTGCCTACGGATTTTATTGCCGATGCTTTGGTTGATGATTTCCTCGCCTACGATCATCATGTTTTAACTGGCAAAAAAATGTTATTCCCGCGTGTGGAGTCGGGAGGACGAGAAATTTTGGTGGAGCAGTTGCAACATCATGGTGCAGTGGTTGAGGCGATCGCTGCCTATGAGTCTGGTTGTCCAGAGACGATCGATCCTGTGGCGTTAGAAGCTATTCAAAATCAGAGAATTGATGCAATCTCCTTTGCTAGCTCCAAGACCGTGAAGCACTTTTGTAAATTACTAGATCGTGTTGTCTCCAGGGAAATTTGGCAACCGTGGATTGCGACAGTAAAAATTGCATCAATTGGACCACAGACTTCTAAGACTTGCGAAGAGTTAATAGGACGGGTTGATTGCGAGGCTTTGGAATATACCTTAGATGGACTAGTTGAGGCGATCGCTAACAGTTTTGCCATCCACTATAGCAATCCTAAATGATTTGAGAGAGTGCGCCCCCAAGGGGCGCACTCTCTCAAATAATTTAGGCATTTTGTTTAATCAAGCTTAATAAAAACACTCAATTTCTGACATTTAACGACTTTTTTTCATACAATACGTACATAGGCTTTTTGAAACCTGTGATTTATGTATTGCTTCTAGCGACATGAATTATAGACAAATATCGAAATTACTTCTTTTACGAACGCCAAAGAGTCAATTGATTAGCCTAGCGGCATTTTTATCGAGGCAGAATTTGTATGGAACTTGTTGCTTATCTCCACAGTGAAATGCTTTGCGAACGTTTACAGCAAGGCGAATCTATCGATCGGGATTTAGATTGTCAATTAATTGAATCGATCGCTAAATCTTCGCATCATGCTAAGTCTGTTTTGTGTGTTGGGCTTGCTGCTGGCGCGATCGCGATGAATGTCAATCCCATCGCTGCATTTGCCTATACACCTGAAATTGCTAGTATTCAACAACTATTAGCTAGACGTGGATTTAACCCAGGTGCGATCGATGGGATTAAAGGTGCTAATACAACGGAAGCGATTATTGCCGCTCAAACCTTTTATAAGCTAGAGGCGGATGGTGTTATCGGATCTAAAACCCTTGCGGCGTTGCAGGCAGATACATATGAGTCCAATGCTCCAGTTGAGGCAACTCCAGTTAGTCTTCCTAACGACACCAATGCAAACGCTAATCCAACAGATAAAATTAAGAATGTACAGCAACTCCTGAGCGATCGCGGCTTTTATGGTGGCGAGATTGATGGCATTAGTGGACCAATGACCCAAGAGGCAATTGTTCTGGCTCAGAAAACTTACGGCTTAATAGCTGATGGTGTTGCGGGATCTCTAACTATTGCAGCCCTCGAAGCAGGTAGTAACTATGTTCCTGTCAGTTATCAAGATCCAAGTAGCAATATTTCTGATGGTTCGATTGCAGAAGGTCAAAAACTCTTGAGCAGTTTGGGATTCTATGATGGAGCGATCGATGGCATTCAAGGTTCAAGAACTACTGCTGCCATCAAAAAAGCACAGACTCTTTATGGCTTAACTGTTGATGGAATCCTTGGAAGTCAAACTTTAGCAGCTTTAAAATCTTAGATATTAGAAGTTTGTTAATCGATTTTCCTGAAAGTCTTCTTAGCAATCCACGAACTCAATCAGAACTTAGAAAAGCCTTGATTTTCAGGGCTTTTCTAGTTTCTGATTGAGTTCGTCCAACTTCCTAAGCGCGAAACTTTTTTATAGATTTGTAGTCTTTACTTTAAGCGTAAGTAGTTTACTTACAAACAAAGTCTTAGCAATTAATCATTTCCATAAAAAGTAGGAGAACTAAAATGAATAATGCGATCGCAAGGGGAATCTCGTTGGGTATTTTAACTACCCTGTTAAACTTTGTAGCAGGTTACAAGCCAGCTTTTGCGGATATTGCTGGATCACATCCGCATTATCTCCATGCTCGTTCTGATTTGCGTAAAGTAGAGAAGTTGCTCGACGTTAGTTATGAACATAACGTGAACCAAAAACTTCGTGAAGCTCGGCGGCAAGCTAATGATGCGATTTACGATATTGATAGAGCATCGATTCTGGATGGTAAGGATCTTAACGATCATCCTGCAATTGATGTGTCCTTAAAGGATGCAGGAAGACTGCATGAGGTTTTGCGGCTTTTGTATGCTGCTCATCGAGATCTAGCCTATAACGAATCAAATGCTTCTGATTTCGGCTGGCGTGATAGAGCGTTTAAGCATATCGATCGCTCAATCAATGATGTTAAAGAAGCTCTCAGATTAAAGCATTGGGATGAACAGTAATACTTATTGCGATTAGTGCATTGGAATATAGATAATAAAAGCGCTAGGCGCTTCTATTGTGATTTATTTATGAATGCTGTTATCGATCTAAATATTCCTAAAATGGCGATCTCCCTTGGTATGGTGGCGATCGCCATTAGTTTTTCGGTCTGGCAAAAACTCGCGATCGAAAAGAATTTATTAATCGCTACTTTTCGCAGCGTCATTCAGTTGATCGTGGTGGGATTTTTGCTAGATGCTGTATTTGAAATCAAACAGCCAGTCGTAATTCTATTCATCATTTTACTAATGAGTTTGATGGCAGCTCGCGAAGCCAAAAATCGCGTGCGAGAGAAAGTACCTTACGTCCTACCGATTATGTGGATATCGGTAATCGTTGGGACTCTTGCTATTCTTGCTTACACCACATTTTTAGTTGTGCAGCCCGATACTTGGTACGCACCACAATATTTGATTCCCCTTGCAGGGATGGTTTTAGGAAATTCGATGAATGGTGCAGCGATCGCGGCGGAGAGATTTACACAGGATTTAGTCAAGCGATCGCGAGATATCGAGACACATTTATGTTTGGGCGCAACTCCACAACAGGCGATCGCTAATTATCAATCCGATGCGATTAGAGCCGCGATGATTCCCACAATTAACGTGATGATGGTGGCTGGTGTGGTGTCTTTACCAGGGATGATGACTGGTCAAATCTTAGGTGG
>CAIJEA010000165.1 GCA_903819605.1 uncultured cyanobacterium
ATGGATGATGGTGGATTGATTACACCTGTGTTGAAAAATGCCGATCAAACTGACTTATATACGCTTTCCCGTGACTGGAAGGGACTTGTAGAACGCGCCCGTGCGAAGCAATTACAACCCGATGAATATAACTCTGGCACGTTTACAATTTCTAACTTGGGCATGTTTGGTGTGGATCGCTTTGATGCGATTTTGCCTCCCGGAACTGGTGCAATTTTGGCGATCGGTGGTTCTCGTCCTCAAGTTGTGGCAACTAAGGATGGTGCAATCAAGGTTGCTAGTCAAATGCAAGTCAATCTCACTGCCGATCACCGTGTGATTTATGGCGCTCATGCGGCGCAGTTCTTGCAAGATCTAGCCAAGTTAATCGAAACCAATCCGCAATCTTTGACTCTGTAATATTTCTAGCTATTTATCAAAAAGGAGGTCGTAGTATCAAGTACTACGACCTCCTTTTTGATCTGTAAGCTTATCCGTAGGATGTGTTAGCGGAAGCGTAACGCATCCAAGCCTTGTTTATTAGTGCGTTACGGCTTCGCCTAACAGCACCCTACCTACTAAGCTAAATTGGCGATCGCACATTTATCGGTCATCTAAAAAAATCAGAAATCTAGGTTGGAAATGTATTTTTCCTCATAAGTTTGAAAATCTACAGGGGCAATAATATCAATATTCTCAAATGTGGCGATCTCTAATAAATCCTTATCTCCTGTAACGATACATTGAGCTTTACCCGCTAAAGCTGTTGCTAACACCCAATCATCATCAATATCTCGACATACCTGCTGCGCTAATTTAGTAGGAGAAACTATCTCCATCTTGGTTTGAAATATCGATAGAGCCTCAGTTATATCTTCTGTCTCATACTTGAATTTCTTTTGGAGCTTTTCTGATAATTCTTCCAGTATAAATTTGGAGGAAATAATCTCATGAACTTCAAGAGAATGTTCTACTAGTGCATAACATTTGCCTCTAGAGATCAGTGATGCTATCAAAACATTGGTGTCAAGGACTATTCTCATGACACCATTTCAAAGATGTCTTCGTCTGTGAAGCCGCCTTGTAGGTCAGCTTTGTTAAGCATTTTTTTGCGTAGCGATCGAAATTGACGTACTAGCAGATATTCACGAACTGCACGTTCGATAAGTTCTGTTGATGAAATCGCCTCAATTTTTGATCGCAATTCGAGTGAGGCTTTTACATCTACTGGCAGATTTATGGTTATTGCTTCTTGCATAGATCATTAAGGACAAAGTAAAAAAGCATTGCTTGTGAGTATTTTAGCAAAAAGCAAGTTTTCTTAGAGCCTAGACATTTACGCGGTGATTGCTTGGTACTCAAGACAGCATCTACAAGTGATTGGTGATATTTTTCTGTGGCGATCGCTTTATATGCTTTTATTTTTTGTATATTGGCATTAATCATTTTCGGTAAGCCACATTTCGGGAAGTAAAACTATGACTCAAACCACTCCTAAAGGCATTTGGATTATTACAGATGAAACTGTAGAGGTTGAGGAAGGTAAAGGTGGGGTAGATATTGGTGCAGACTATGGTGATTCTTCGAGTGACGATCGCGGTAGTCGTAAGCGATCGCGTATTAGCGCTGAAGATTTAAAGCAAAATATTGGTGAATTTATCGAGGTAGTGGAAGAGTCTTTCGATCGGGCGGAAAGTTCAAAGTCGAAACTACAACTGGAGGAAATCGAGCTATCTGTAGAAATCAGTGGTAGTGGCAAGGTAAGCTTGTTAGGATTTGGTGGTGATGCTGCGGCTAAGGGTGCGGTCAAACTCAAGTTCAAACGAAAAGATGGCTAAGAATTGGGCGATTTGCATCGGCATAAATGAATATCACAATCTGCCATCTTTGAATTTTGCGGTGCGAGATGCCGAAAAGATGCGGGATTGGTTTGTGGATGAGGCGGGGTTTGAGAAGGATCATGTTTATCTCTTTACCGATAATTCGCCGCCGATCGCTGATGCGAGTAAGCCCTATCCATCCCAACCGAACTATGCGACCTTAATCCGCTTTTTGAACAATCGCTTTAAGAAACCATTTCTGGCGGCGGGGGATAATTTATGGTTCTTTTTTCGTGGGCATGGGTTGCGTCATGCTGAACGCGATTATTTGATGTTGTCGGATAGTAGTGCTGATGCTGAGTTAATCGAGAGGACTGCGATTCCTTTGAGTTATGTAACTGAGCGATTGCGGCTTTGTGGGGCGGACAATGTGTTGATCGTGCAGGATGCTTGTCGCGATAAGTTAAGCGCAAAGGGTTTGGGCATCGGTGAAGAACATCAGGCTGGGGTGATTACTTTTGCTTCGTGCAGTCCTGCGGAAAGATCCTATGAAATTGAGGCGTTGCAACAGGGGGCGTTTACCTATGCTTTGTTAGAGTCTTTGCGGCTGCAAGGTGAAGGGAATTGTGCGACTGTGGATCGGCTGTATCAGAGGTTGCGCTATCGGGTGGCGGAAATCAATCAACAGTATAAAAAGCCTCGCCAAACTCCCTATGCGATCGTGGAGCCAGCGACGAAATATCATTTGATTCTGTTACCGAAACAGGCGACGGCTAGGGATATTGATGCGTTGAAGATGGATGCTCAGGAGGCGGAGTTAGAGAGAGATTTGAGTCTAGCGGAACAACTCTGGATCAGGATTTTGGCGGTTTCTCCTGCGGATATACAGGCTTTAAAAGCGCTGAGAAGGATTTGGGGACAGTCACCATCACAAATAACTGATCGATCGCCATCGCCATCGCCAAGTAAATCAGCCGCATTGCCGACCTTTGAGTTTGAGGTGGTGAGTGTTGATGCGAAGGGTAAGGAAGTTAAACGGGAAAAAAGACGTGCCGAATATATTTCTGAGAATCTGGGTAATGGTGTAACTCTAGAGATGGTATCCATTCCTGCGGGTAGCTTCGTGATGGGTTCTTCTGATAACGATATCGACAGTGTTACAAAAGCTCGTCCTCAACATGAAGTGAGTCTTCAATCTTTCTTTATGGGGAAATATCCAATTACGCAGGCACAATGGCGAGCAGTAGCAGAAATGTCGAAAATAAATCGAGAACTAAAATTAGAGCCATCTACCTTTAAAGGGGAAAACAGACCAATTGAGCAGGTTTCGTGGTTAGAAGCAATAGAATTTTGTTCAAGGATATCGCAGCATACAGGGAGAGAATACAGATTACCAAGCGAAGCAGAATGGGAATACGCCTGTCGTGCGGGAACGACAACGCCTTTTCATTTTGGAGAGACAATTACGCCTAAATTAGTTAACTATGATGGCAATTATCTCTATGGTGATGCACCAAAAGGGGAATATCGAGCGCGAACAACAGATGTCGGTAGCTTTAAGGTAGCGAATACTTTTGGTCTATACGATATGCATGGAAATGTGTGGGAATGGTGTGCTGATGATTGGCATGATAATTATGAAGGAGCGCCAACAGATTCATCTATTTGGGTGAATGTTAAGAACTATAAAGTACCAGAAGCAGGAAAAATGCTTCGCGGTGGTTCATGGCTCAACTATGCTAGTTATTGTCGATCTGCGTATCGTTTCAGCGGCGGGGCGCAGGATAGGCTCGATTTCATTGGATTTCGGATCGTATGCGTTTTAAAGTGATTACTCCCCTTGCTGTTCTCTTACACTTTAGCCGTTTGCACTTCTTTATCCCTCCCTCACCGTTCGGACTCTCATCATGTCCACAAATACCAATTTTATTATTTCGTGTTAGCATTAAATTGAATGCAAATTTAGTGCAGTAGCCCTATGATTAACCTCAGCCAAGACATTCAACCCCTATCCACCTTCAAGCGAAATACCAACGAACTCATCACCCAGATGAGAAATACTGGACATCCCATAGTATTAACCATCAATGGCAAAGCAGAATTAGTC
>CAIJEA010000166.1 GCA_903819605.1 uncultured cyanobacterium
ATCAAAGCTTTGAGCCTTGACGCTTCTAAATATGATGGAGGAAGCATCCTGACAGGTTTTGATGCTGCCGCTCAATCAGGTGCTCCGATTGGAGATATGGCTAGAATCTTAGGAGATACAATCTTAGGTGGACATGGATTCGCGCTCACTCTCATTATGGCGATTTCCGTGCTTGTAGCACTGATTGGTACGACTTTGTCTTCTCTTTCAACTGGCGTACGTATTACCTACGCTATGGGTATCGATGGAGAATTGCCAAAGGTATTTGGTAGATTACACAGACAATTCCGCACTCCCCACATCGGCATAGTTTTCTTGACCCTGATTTCGGCAGGAATCGGCGGTTATGGAGTACTTAATGTGAACAATTTGACTCAAGTAACGCTGATGTCGAATATAGGTACGTTCATTTTTTATGGACTCACCTGCCTAGTGACGTTAGTTGCAACATTAGATCATTTGCTAGAAGGAGAAACCAATCCCATCACAACAGTAGTTATTCCCATCCTTGGCGCTCTTTTAAACTTTGCCATGCTGTTTGCAGTATTCTACTTTGGCTTCACGGCTGGCGGTGATTCTGCTCGGAATTCTCAGATTGCGATTGGAGCTGGCGTAGCCTTCTTTGTAATTGGATTTGCGTATATCTTGATTCAAGGAGCGGTGAGTGGCAAATCTATTTTCTTGCCACCCGATGTTAGCCATCCCCTACGTGAAGAGCCATCTGAAACTCGCCGCTAATATAAATTCTATCTAGCTGTGGTTAATATTACTGCGGCTAGATATTTTCATCACATGTATCATTCCCATTCTCACTATTTAGAAATCGAAATCCAAAATCTATGGACTTAATCATTGCGATTATTCAGCCTTCCAAACTTGATGAAGTAAAAGATGAACTAGTCAAAATTGGCGTTCAAGGCGCGACTGTAACAGGTGCTAAGGGATTTGGTCGGCAAAAAGGTCGCCCTTTATCATTCTTGGGGCTTCAAGGATTCGATCGCCAACCTTTCTCAGTAGATTTTATCCCTAAGATCAAGATTGAGATCGTTGTCTCTAGCGATATTACCGATGCAGTTGTCGATACTATTGTCAAAACCGCTCATTCTGGCAAAATTGGTGATGGCAAAGTATTCGTCATACCAGTCAAAAGAGCGGTACGAATTCGGACTGGAGAAGAAAATGATGAAGCTCTTTCTAAAGAAGAAGCTCTATCCTAAATTTGAGAATATTCTGAAATCGGCGAATTTTTGAAACAAATAGACAATGCCCCAAAAATTATGGGGCATCGTCTTTCTAAGTTCATTTATTATTTTATTGTGTACAGTCAACTATGAAACAGTCAGCTTTGAAAAAATGGAAAGTACAACCCGATCAATGGAATGACTTAACTTTTAGGCAGCAAAAAAATTTTTATAAATCTGGTGTGCGCCTATCGATAAAGTTGATGTTTGGAGTTGTGATTGCAAGCCTTCTAGTTGAAACCATTCTGGGAATGTAGTAGATAGATGTCGTTGCATAGAAAATCGGATTAGCAGGTATGTTATGTCTTAATTACCAGTTCTTAATTTGTTCCTAAAATCAATCAGTTTTATTTAACTCCAGATTGAATAATTATACCGCCAGCTACGATCACTGCTAATCCGATCCAAGTGGAATTGGGAATACTTTCTTTGAAGATAAGATATCCCCATAAGATACTTATTACAGCAAAGACTGCAACATAGACACCTAATAACTTTGAGAAATCCCATTTAACGAGATTGACCATTATGCCATAGAAGCCAAGAGTGAGAAAGCCTGCAATAACCAGAGCAATATTACTACTGACTAAACCCTTGCGAATTAAAGCATCTCCGCCAACCTCTAGCAAAGCAGCGGCAATAAAAATTAATCCAGTTAGATAATTCATTAAAATTAGTTAGAGATGTGTAAGAGAAATTGTAACTTTTGGATTATTACATCTCTTTTATATCTGTAAAGGTATTAGATGTGTCTGAAATTATCTTATATAAATCTTTAAGATTGCAGGTAGTGCAAATATTGTAGGAAGAGGTAGCGCGAAGCACCCTTACCATATAAATCCTTTCTAGGACTATCAGATTGCGGTCTAGATTAGTTTTGTATTATCTGTGATGTTACGTGGAACCCTCATCCCCCAACCCCTTCTCCCGCAGGAGAAGGGAGCAAAACCCTTATTATTTTCTTGTTCCCCTCTCCTGCGGGAGAGGGGCTAGGGGTGAGGGCTTTACAGACTTCCACGTAACATCAGTTATCTTACGTAATTTTCTTAACTCTGTATAATTCTGTTCTGTATAGTTAGTTTAAAGTCTGTTTTTATGAGTACTAAGGTTTATGTTTGGCTTCCCAAGGGAGGAAGAGTTGGGCATTCCTCTATGCAAGTTGGAAATGAAACCTACATTAGCTTTTGGCCCGGACAAGGCAGGAAAGGGTTTGTCCGAAGTATTATCCGAAGTCTAACGATGAATGTGAAGCGTCGCCCGTTCTATCGAGACTATTCTGCTGATTGCGCCGCTGAGGAGTTCGAGCCTCTGGTCGTAGAACTAAATAAGCTTAATGAGTCAGCAATTCAGAAGTACTGGGAAAAAGTGCAGGCAAGCGAACTATCTTACGAGTTAACTGAGTTTAACTGTTCCACAATCATTGCTAATGCTCTCTATCTCGGTTCTGGGTTGCAACCAACTTTTCGACCTCTTGCGGAGGTAGATGACTATGTGGGTATGGGAATTCCTATGGGACGGGTCGAGGCTTGGCAACCGAGCAATATTTTGCAATATGCTAAAGAACTCAAAAGGAAAGAGGGATGACAGAAATTATCAATTCAATAATAACTTGTCCTAAAGTAGTCTATTCCCAAGGATACGATATTCAATTTCTTGGACTTGAGAAGTTACATCCCTTCGACAGTTGTAAGTACAGTCGTACTTGGCGGGTTTTAGCCGATCGCTTTGGCGATCGCTTAATTGCTAACAGTTTAGCTCCATTAACTCCAGCGACTTCAGAAATATTGCAATTAGTCCATAAAACTGACTATCTCAAGAATTTGCAGCGATCGCGCTTTGTTGCCAAATCTTTAGAGTTAGATTCGCTAGGATTTTTGCCGATTGGTATCCTCGATAGTAGGGTATTGAAGCCCATGCGTTTAGCAACTACGGGAACTATCATGGCATCCGAAGCGGCTCTAGAATTTGGTATGGCGATTAATCTTTCTGGCGGATATCACCATGCTAGTGCGGAGCATGGCGAAGGATTTTGTATTTATTCCGATATTGCGATCGCCATTTCCTTATTGCGTCAATCGCAAAAGATTAATGCCGAGGATCGGGTGGCGATTGTCGATCTCGATGCCCATCAGGGCAACGGCTTAGCGAGAATCTTTTATGACGATCCCAGTGTGAGCATTCTGGATATGTACAACCAGCAGATCTATCCTAACGATAATTATGCGCGGGAGCGTGTGGACTGTGCTATACCTCTCTTATCGGGGACAAAAGACGATCGCTATCTTGGGTTCCTAAAAGATCGATTGCCAGCTTTTTTACGGGAGCGCAATCTACCGAAAATTGTTTTTTATAACGCGGGAACCGATATTTACGAGAGGGATCTCCTTGGTGGTTTAAAAATTTCAGAAGAAGGGGTTTTAGAGCGCGATCGCTTCGTTTTTCAAACAGTCAGTGACTTGGGTATTCCTTTAGTGATGGTACTTAGTGGTGGCTATGCTCCTGAAAGTTATCGCTTGATTGCCAATAGCATCTCCGATGTTTTGCAAACATGGAATAACTAGCGCTTAACCATCGCTTTTGTCTTGGGATCAAATTTTGCACTAAATTCCGTGAGATCGTCGTAGTAGGCTCCCCTTAGATTGGCTCCAGATAGTTTTGTCCTATATAAGTTCGCTCCTGCTAGATTAGCTCCCGCCAAATTTGCATCCAATAACTCAGCACCAAAAAGATTTGCCCCTGCTAAATTTGCCCCTGCTAAATTTGATTTATTCAGATCCGACTCTCGCAAATCTGTAGCTTCTATATTTGCATGACTTAAATTAGCTCCCTGTAAGTTCGCCCCGAAACAATCAGCACCAGCCAAATTTGCCCTATCTAAACTTGACCCCGAAAGATTAGCGCCGAGGAGATTAGCTTGACTCAAAATTGCTGAAGTCAGGTTCGCTCTACTCAGGTTTGCTTTGCGGAGATTTGCCTCTGTCAAATTAGCTTCCATTAAAAAAGACTGACTTAGATTGGTATTCTCTAAATTAGCGTGGCAAAATAAGGATGATTCCAGTTTAGCTTCAAATAAATTCGCTGAATCTAAATTTGCATGGGATAGATTAGCCTTTGAAAGATTTGCTTTGCTTAAAACGGCTAAATATAATTGAGCTTCTGACAAATCAGCTTCGCGAAGGTCTGCCTCGGTTAAGTTAGCTCGATTCAAAATTGTTTGTTTAAGCGATGCTTTTACGAGAATTGCTTCTCGAAGATTTGCTTGGGTCAGATCGGCTCGATCCAGATTTGTGCGGCTCAAATTGGCTTCGCTTAAATTTGATTGACTCAAATCAACATGACTGAAATTAGCGGATGAACAGATTGCATTAGACAGGTTAACACTTACAAGACTAGCATCGCTCAGATCGGCTTCATAGAGATTGGCTCGAACTAAATTAGAACGATCTAAGCGAGCTGATATGAGGTTTGCTCTAACTAGATCAGCACCACTTAAATTAGCGATCGCCAATACGGCATTCTTGAGATTCGCTCTAAACAAATTAGCTTGTTTTAGATCTATTCCAGCCAATTGAGCGTTTTGTAGATCGGTATTACAAAGATTTACAGACGCGAAACTTCTTTCTCCTGCCAAATACTTTTCTAATAGATCTTTGACTGTTAAAATTGTTTTTCTCTTATCATTCTTGGGCATCTGCATTAGCCAAATTTCTTTAGAATAAACCTATCATAGAGTTTTGATATAGTAAGTCAAGGTGACTATTTCCGAATTTTTTGGGCAGCGAGCATTTGTTCAGCGCGTTTGAGATCGCGATCGTAACCATTCATGACGATTAAGTAATTACCTTGAGCAATTAATTTGTTATAGATATTAGCCTGCTTTTCGGTTACACCTAGACCTATTAAAGCGCCAACCAAGCCTCCAGCTGCTGTAAAAACACCACTGCTAATCATTGTGAAAATGACAGCATTGGCTAGGGCAATCTGTCCAACACCTGGCAATGCTAAAATTCCCAAGCCCAAACAAAATCCAAGAGTTCCGCCCACACCATTACCAATTAACCACCCTTTTTTTAATCCCAATCCAGTTCCTGTGATTGTTCCTGTATGTTTTTCTTCAATTGGTCGTTCTACGGTCACCATTTGTCCGTTTTGTATGCAGGCACTCATATCTCGACCGACCAAAAAAGTGTTAGCAAGGGGAAAACCAGCGATAACTAGGGAATGTAATGCTTGTCCTGCCACCTCAAAATTGGAAAATACGGCAATTGCTCGACAACGTTGACCAATCATTATTTTTGGATTCACAGATTTGATTTAAATTCTGTAACTAAAGCTACCAATATATTATTAGCAGATAAGCAGTTGATTGGCTATAGCTTTAGACAATCCTAAGTAGATGTACATAATTAATTACATATCCAAACCCGTAAAGTTGCGCCCCTGCGGACGCAACTTTACGGGTTTGGGTAATTATTTTGCACAAGTACTTATCATCACACTACAACCATTTCCTTTTGAGAACCATCAATTCTTCTTTAGCAAATCAAAAACCAAATAAATAAAGGCGGTGCAAAGCCTTTATTTATTTGGTTTTATGTCCTGATACAAGCGATGACAGCTATAGATCGTTGTTTGAAGTAGAATAGTCGTAGATTATTATTCATTGCTGCTATGAGTCAAACTGATAACCTTGAAGAACGCTTTCGCGAACTAGAACGCGAAGTGATGGGCAACAAGCAACAGGCAAATAGCCAACCTCACGATCCCAACAAACGTGCTGAGCCAGAGTTTGTTGCAGTTAGTCAAGGCGTTGATGCAGCTAAGACTAGTCTAGGCAGCCTAATTAGTTGGGTAAATAGTTTGACTGGAGCAACGAAGGTTGCGGCGATCGTTGTCATCGGCTTAGTCGCGTTTACAATTCTGAATTTTGTATTTAAACTAGTAACAGCCGCGATTTCCATCGGCATTATGGCTCTAGTTGGATTTATTTTATATAAAGTATTCTTTGAACCAAGCTCAGCTTCTAAGCCTTAGCTAATGATTTACAGCAACTACCGATCAAGCGAACCACAAGAAAAACCTTGAAAGCATTGCTTTCAAGGTTTTTCTTGGTTTTGGTTGGAGCGCAAAGCGCGGTAGGATAAATAAACCAATATGCAACGTATCCTCAAAAATGACCAAGTATGTGAGGTTTAAAATACCTTACACACTAACAAAATAAATGTCTATCAGGGTTGATTCCTATGACTATTTCTCGTGCATCTCGTAGACCGATTCAGCCAAAGTTGCGCTCTATGCCCTTGCGAAAAACTCCCTCGGCGATTTATATCCAGATGCATCAACTCGCCAACGAGAAAGAGCGCTTGCAAGAAGAGCTAGTGAGAGTATGCGATCGCCAGCAACAGATAATGGATCGCCTTGTCGAACTCGATCGCAACCTTGAGCAATTAGATGGTGAAGTTGAGAACAATGCTGTGAGTGCAGAAATGTCTGAAGCCCAGTTTGTAAATAAAATCAAGGCTAAGCCGACTGAGCGTATCCAAACAACTCGCGGCGTAATCTATGAAAGTATGACAATTGAGTACTAATCAATCTTTAGTGTAGCTACAGCTATTTTAGTTATAGCGGTTTTCAAATGAGTGCGTACTCATTTGAAAACAAAAAATCAATCCCCATATATATTATGGCGGTTTTCATTTTGC
>CAIJEA010000167.1 GCA_903819605.1 uncultured cyanobacterium
CCCCCCCCCCCCAACTCTCTCTTGTGTTTGGAACTTATTAGCTTAACCAAGCCAACTTTTGACAAAAAAGTATAGAGTCATCGCTGAGCCAACTCCAATCACAAAGCGGCGTACTAGAATAGGGGCGATTTTTTGAGCATAGTGAGCGCTGATATAACCACCGATCGCTGCACCAATGGCTGAAATTAGACCTTCTTTCCAGAAAATTGCCCCTGCAATTACAAAAGGCAAAACTGTGATGGCATTAATACAACTCGTTAGCATCGTCTTATAGGCATTCATCCGATGAATGTTCGTCATCCCCATCAGCGCAAAGGAGGCAAGAAATAAGATCCCCATCCCACCACCAAAAAAGCCGCCATACACAGCCACAACTAATTGCAAAATGGTAATTAATAACGATCGCAAAGCCTTAAGCCTTGCAAATCGCTCTTGTTGTTTCTCCACCCATACTGTTAGCTTTTTACTAAAAGCAAAGGCAAGGGTGGCAATCAGTAATAAATAGGGCAAAATCCGTAAGAAAACTACAGGCGGTGTTTTTAACAGCAAAACTGCTCCTGCTAAGCCGCCGATCGCGCCCAGAACGCAAATCTGAATTAATAGACGTTTATCCTTAGCAAATTCACTTCGATAGGCTCCTGCACTTGCTAATGTCCCTGGTAGTAGGGCGATCGAGTTCGTTGCATTTGCGGCGATCGGGGGAATCCCGATAAACATTAATGCTGGAAATAAAATAAAACTTCCTCCCCCTGCAATCCCATTTAGTCCACCCGCCAAAAACGCCGCCACAAAAATTATCAAATACTGCCCGATCATAGGTAATGCTCTTATAGAGAAATTCTGGATAGCAATTTTCAAATCCAACTCAAACCCAAAGATTCATTGGCATTGCTTTGCGCCTTTTATAGCAGTCCTACCACGCTTTTCGCTCAAACCCAAACCAAGAGAAAAATTGAAAACATTGCTTTGCAACGCTTTCAATTTTTTTCTTGTGGTTCGTTTGATCGGTAATTGCCGTAATTCATTTGGAGGTTTTTGAGCTTGTGGAAAAGTAACTCTTCGGAGATCTTCCATCAATAATAGTTATTGGCTGAGCAAAGTCGAAGCCCAAGATTCTCACAAATAACTTAGGGCTGCTATATATAAATCTTTTGGTTTGGAGAGATGACTTTATAGATTACTTATTTTGCCCTAAGATTAGTTGTGTAAGCAATTATTGTGGTCTTAGTGTGTCTAGGCTACGCTAAACCCTGCGTTTATCACGTACGTTTAAAAGTTAGAACGTAGCCACAACTCTTCCGCTATAGGCACTGGTACATATTTTAATCGTTATGCCCAAAGTTCTCGTTTCTGACCCCATCGATCAAGTTGGTATCGACATTCTGTCTCAAGTCGCCACCGTTGACGTAAAAACTACTCTCAGCCCTGAGGAACTAATCCAAGTTCTTCCCGAATATGACGCAATCATGATTCGCTCTGGTACAAAGCTCACCAAAGAAGCGATCGAAGCTGGTAAAAACCTCAAAATCATCGGTCGTGCTGGTGTTGGGGTCGATAACGTAGATGTTCCTACCGCTACTCGCATGGGGATTGTGGTTGTAAATTCCCCTGAAGGCAACACGATCGCTGCTGCCGAACATACCCTCGCGATGATGATGTCCCTATCGCGCTTTATCCCCGCCGCCAACGCATCGCTTAAAAGCGGTAAGTGGGATCGCAAGAGCTTTACAGGTGTTGAAGTTTACAAGAAGACCCTTGGTATTCTTGGCTTAGGAAAAATTGGCTCTCACGTTGCCACCGTTGCTAAGGCTCTAGGAATGCGTATTCTTGCATACGATCCATTCCTTACGGCTGAACGTGCTGAGAAATTGGGCGTGCATCTAGTTGAGCTAGAAATTTTGTTGCGCGAAGCTGTTTACATCACGCTGCATTTGCCGAAAACTAAGGATACTTATCATCTAATCAATGCAGATCGCATTGCGATCATGAAAGATGGCGTGAGAATCATTAACTGCGCTAGAGGTGGAATCATTGACGAAGTAGCGATCGCTGAGGCAATCAAGAGCGGCAAAGTTGCAGGGATTGCCCTTGATGTATTTGAAAATGAACCCCTCGAAGATGCATCAGGTTTACGCGAACTTGGTGCAAATGTAATTTTGACTCCTCACCTCGGTGCTTCCACCGAAGAAGCCCAAACCAATGTAGCTTTGGATGTTGCCGAACAGATTCGCGATGTATTACTCGGCTTACCTGCGCGATCGGCTGTCAATATTCCTGGATTACGTCCCGATGTTTGGCAGAAACTCAAGCCCTATCTGCAACTGGCGGAAATGTTGGGTAACTTGGTCGGACAGTTGGCTGGTGGTCGTGTCGATAACCTTGATGTCAAGCTTCAAGGTGAGATTGCTAATAGCGAAAGCCAGCCAATCGTAGTCGCAGCGCTCAAAGGTTTGCTGTCTCCAGCTTTGCGTGAACGAGTGAACTTTGTTAATGCCAGCATCGAAGCAAAAGAGCGCGGTATTCGTGTTACTGAAACCCGCGATCCATCGGTCGAAGATTACAGTGGCTCCATTCATTTGACAGCCCATGGCAGTCAAGGTGAGCAGTCGGTAACAGGTGCATTGCTTGGCAAATCCGAAATCCGCATTATTAGCATTAATGGTTTCCCCATCAACGTTGCACCGACACATTACATGTTGTTAACTCTGCACCGCGATATGCCAGGAATCATTGGTCGCATCGGTTCTTTACTAGGCAGCTTTAATGTAAACATCGCCAGTATGCAAGTTGGTCGTCGCATGGTGCGCGGTGAAGCGGTCATGGTTTTAAATATTGACGATCCATTGCCTAGTGGTTTGGTTGATGAGATCATTCATATTCAAGGTGTAACCGATGCATTTGTGGTAAAGCTATAGTTGAGTTGGTGGCGCAATGCGTTACTATCTAAACGAAGTTTAGTGGATATGCATTATGTCAACTTCAAAAGAATATATCTCTTCAGAAAAGTATCGTCAAATGTTGGTACGTGATGGCGATCGCCGTTTTCAAGAATGGCATAGTAGCTATCTCAATTATCAGCGGGCTTATCTGGAAGACTTGAACAAACGTAGACCCAAATAAACAAAAGGCTCGCATAGCGAGCCTTTTGTTGTAACAAGGGGCATTAGCTGCTTGCCTATAGTGAAAAACTTAATTTATGAATTTCTGGGAATGGTACGATCGCAATCTATTAGTAGCCAAACAACACGATGTTCCAGTTTATGAATTAGATTGGCTCGTATTACAAAAAACGCAGTTAGATAAGCTGGACTTAAGACTGCGATCGCCAAATATCGCGCAAAAGATTACACCTGAAACATTAATTAGTCTCGATCAACTTTGGCAAAAAAGGCTACATGAGCGCATTCCTGTTCAATATTTAGCTGGTTCAGTGACATGGCGAAATTTGGAACTACAAGTTTCTCCTGCCGTATTAATTCCTAGACCTGAAACAGAATTGATCGTTGATCTTGTTACCGAGAACTGTCAGGAAGAAATTTATCAAGAAGGCATTTGGGTTGATTTAGGCACAGGTAGTGGCGCGATCGCGATCGCCTTGGCTCAACATTTTCCGCAAGCCCAAATTCATGCATTGGATTACAGCCAAGACGCTTTAGAAATTGCCAAAATTAATGCTAATAAGAATCGTCAGCAAGTTAAATTTCATCATGGAAGTTGGTTTGAACCATTAGCTAAACTTAGTTTAGAAAATAATCTCGCAGGAATAGTCTCTAATCCACCTTATATTCCCAGTATCGAAGTTTTAAATTTACAACCAGAAGTCACCAAGCACGAACCACATTTAGCATTAGATGGGGGTACTGATGGACTAGATGCAATTCGAGAACTAGTAAATACTGCTCCAGAATATTTGATCGCAGGTGGATTTTGGATTATCGAAATAATGGCAGGTCAAGAGGAAATAGTGCGATCGCTTTTACAAGAAAATGAGAAATACATCAATATCAAAATCCATCAGGATTACTCAGGAATTAAAAGATTTATATCTGCTAACTACCGAACTTGATAATAAGCGACATCAGAAATTACAGGTATCTTGTCGGGATATTTACCACGTACACACTCAAAGACCGCATACAAAAAAGCGGCTGTGATGCCCAAAAATGTAACACTAGCGATGATCTGCAACATAAAAGGGAAAAATGCTAGTTTCCCTAAAACTACTCCAAAAAGTTCTGCTATTGCACCTACAAGAGCAACAATAATATCTAGTAGTAAAGCTTGCATTGCATTGAAGCGAGTAAAATGATTTACCTTGTAGCTTCTGACAACAAAAATAAACACACAAAACCAAACAACAAAACGGATAGAAATAAAGTCAATAATTGAAATTGACAAAATTTGATTTAACTTAAGAACTGGGAAAAATATAGTTAATAATGGAGGAAATTGTAGGAATAAGAATGCTCCAAAAATCACTACTGCTGCGATCGGCAATAGGTAGGTTAAGCTGGCATAAAGCCTATCTAAATAATTGACTGAGCTACGTCGGGTCATAATTTTTTTCAATTAAACTAGTCTGACTAAACATAAGGTTGGATAGAGACTAAATTGGTTTAAACTTCACACTGAAATGATGCAGCTTGTGAGAGAGTTGGAATATCTGAATATTCGCCTTTTA
>CAIJEA010000168.1 GCA_903819605.1 uncultured cyanobacterium
ACTAGCAACATATTCTTGGGGCGTTTGATGGGGAGATTTGGGTTTGTCTTGTTCGGAGAGCAATTGCAACATTTGTTGATAAATACGTTGGGGTATCGGCATCCTTTGCAAACGTCGTAACTGCCACCACCAAATCGCAAACTGCCACAGCGACCAGCCACCGATACCGACGGTAAAGGCGATCGCTAAGCCAAAAGCAATTCCAATCCAACCCATTTCGAGCAGCCAACTAACTAAACCGCCCAAAAACTTACCGATCCCGTTAAATAGAGACGCAAAAAAGTTATTAACGGGACTGGGTAAAAAGTTAGCAATCCAATTCCAAAAAGTTTGCAGAGCGCCAAAGGTGCGATTGTTTTCGATCGAAGATGGAAATATGGGGCGACCGGGAACGGGATCAAAGGCAACCCATCCATAAACTGGAAAAAACACCTCAACCATTGACTGCGTATCAATGTTTTGTACCTCATATAGTCCAGTAAATGGGTTGAACTTGCCTGGGGCAAACCCCACAACATAACGGGTGGGAATGCCAAGCGATCGCAACATCACCGCCAGAGTCGAAACAAAGTGACTCTCCTCTCCACCGCCCTGAGCAACAAACTGTGATACTAAATCGCCTTTAGATTCATCAAAATTAAGGGGTTTCACCGCATAGCTTTGTTTGATGCTCTGCGTAAGCTGGACTGCGCGATCGTAGGAATTATTAATAGCAACTAGCCGACCTTCATCGTCTTTCGCATTTGCTAAGAAACTCAAAGCCGAAGTACGAACTTGAGGCGAAAGCGTGTCAGGGACTTGTAAGTAATAATTACGAATCAATCGCGGATACTCGTTGGGCATTAGTCGTAATTGTTGAGGATTACGTTCGACCACATTAGAGATCACTGTATATGTGAGATCTTCAGGCAAAGCACCAGGGGCACGAAGCATCCCTTCTGGATCAAAGTCTAATTCTTCACTCGGAAAAAAGATGCGATTTGGCACTGCCGCCGCAGGCACAAGGTTTGGGAAATTGGGAGATGTAATTGTATAGGTTTGCACCACCTCTTGGAATGCCACAGGCTGAATTTTCTTGTCAACACCGATAAAGGCATAGGTTGGAATCGGCAAGGAAAATTCGTAATTAAAAGGATTACGCCTAATTGTGCGAATTTGCTTGGGATCGTTACGGGAAATTCGCCAGCCCTTACCCGTAAATTCGTCATAGGCCATGACGCGCCAAAATAACTCTGCTTGCGATCGCACGCGCATTACCAACTCAGGTTTACGCTTGCTAATCTGTTTTATCCCAGATGAAGTCGTGTCAATTTCGGGTGCAAACAATGGTGGTAGGGTCTCTAAATCATTATTGCCGCCAGGGCCGCCAGTACCATTTGTCCCATTGCCATTATTATTGCCATTCTTTTGATTTTTTTGTTGCTGTCTTGTCAAAATCCCCCCGCTAGGGATCTGTCGCTGCACGGAGAGGTTAACGCTTACAGGAAAGTTGCGTAACTGAAACCCCGGCAACCTTGGCAAAAAGGCAAAGATCGTTAGCCCCAACACCAACACGATCGCTAGTAACCCTGATAGCGGTAATAGCGATATCCCCATTTTTTCTGGTTTAAAGCTAACTGTTGGCACACCCAGCCGAGAGCGATGGTCGAGCAATAAGATAGGAATCCCCACTAACAAAAAGGCAATCAGCCACAAGGCAAATATCATCGTCTGGCTCAAGGTTGCTGCCAATGCCATCAGGATCAATCCAATCACGATCGAATATCCCAAGTCCTTGCGGCGTGGCAAGTCAAAACTATGCAAAACCTGCAATTGGATTAGCAGTCTCGCCAGTAATAGTCTTGTTTCTTCAGTTTGACGAACAATATCGTTGAGGAATATCACTAGCATGGCAATCATGGCGATCGCAATGAATAGCTTGACGATGACATTGCGCTTGCGTCGTGCATACCATGCCCAGACTGCGGCGATCGCGCTAAGGGGTATCGCCCAAGCACTATTTCCCGAACTCGCCACCGAGTCCATTGCGCCAATGCTAATAAATACAAAGATTTGCACCAGTACTCGCAACGGTATCGAATCTTCGACTCCTGCGATCGTGAATGCTGAAGCTTGTCGCAATTTCTCAAATGTCCCAATCTTCGCCTGTGGCTGCTGAATCGTATCCATAGCTCTGTAAAAAATTTAGAGTAGATGGTGCACAACGCACGCCCCTCTACTCTAGCGCGATCTTTACGAGTAAGTTCAGCACAAAGGTATAACCTTATTTTCTAGAGGTTATTTGGATGCTTCCCTAACTGAAGTAATCTATCGCTTAACTTACTAGTAGTATCACTCAGCAAATTTTTCATTAGGATTTTATAGTTGTAAGCATTGCAAATATAGACTCATACAATTCCTTAAAGAATGACCTCAAGTCTTCTTGAACAAGCAACTCCTGACGCTCGCCATTAGCAAAATCCAGAAGACAATATGCAACATTTTTCTTGTCTGGTCGATTAATCTTTTTCTCCAGACACCAATCCTCAACTGCTTTTGGGCGATTGATATCAGGTAGTTCTTCCAAAGGCATAATAGTAGGTAAATTTTGATTCCAGTCCTGAAGAACTTTATTAACAGCTGCTAGATATAGCTCTTTGCAAATGCAATCTTCCAAAACGCAACCTTCAACACTAGGCAGTGAAAAAATCTGAGACTCATCAACTCCAGCATCTTGAAGATTTTCGGAGAGCTTTTTCCCAGCTTTATCATTGTCAACAAGAAAGGCTACTGTTGGGGCTTCATTTTTTAATTGTCTCAAAAATGAATTTTTAGTTTCTGAGAGTCCAGGAGCAATTTGAAATCCTAAGTATGACTTATTACTTACTTGGCGTAGCATCGTTGGCAAAAGAAGCATATCTGTTGCTCCTTCTACGAAAACAGCTTTGCGAATTGGAATAAAAGCTAAACTACTTGCTCCCATACTGAATAGAGAAAACCCAGCACGTTTATCTTGCTTATCTATTGCCCAAAAATTGTTCTCAATCTTACTTTCTTCTTTACCTTTTATCGGTAGAACACATCTTACGCCATTCCCAAGGTCTTCAGGTAAACAGCCAGCAGAATGAGTTGTGTATATAATTTTTGAGGCTAGTTGCTGCTCTGCAAACATATTCATTAAATCTGCCTGAGCATCATAATGTAAATGGGTTTCAGCCTCATCAATCAATAAAATTGGTTTTTGATCGGCATGTTCAGATTCAAGAAAGTTTATCAGTGCTACAAATTGGCGTAAACCATCACTCCGATCTTCAAGGTTGGTACAATCCATCTGTTCATTTTCAATATGGACATGTAATGTTGAGCCATTAGTACTTAAACTGACTTTTACTCTTGATTGCGACCATTTATCTTTAACAACATTAGCTATTTGAACGTTTGCCTTCTTCAAAAATGTTTGAACTTTAGCTTGATCACCTACTGAAAGAGCAGCATAAAGACTGACAAGATCTAATTTTGCTAAACTTGCCAAGTTACGAAGTGCTGGAGGTGGAGATGCAGCTAGATTAGATAATTCGTAGGTAGATTTTAAGTCCCTTTGTGCTTCATCAAAAAATAGTATTCTTGGGATTCGTTGAATCAATATTTCTTCTATTTCTTTATATGGATCAGTTAATTCTTGTGAAATCTCACTCAGACTTTTTGCATCACCATTATATTGTTTTGCCATCCGCTTTGGCTTTGGCGTAATTTCCCATTTTCTTGTTCTATTGAGTAATTTTGTAATCTTAAACTGTCTGACTGTATGACCTTGGAATAGGTGTGAAATTGCTTCCTGATCGGTATCATCAAGTAAAAATCCAGCTTCAATTACTACATCTTCTTCATTTGGGGACTCATTAGCACGATTTAACTCTTGCGGATTGAATCGTCCGTTATGGTTAAGATGCTGAAGTGCTTGTAAGATCGAGCTTTTTCCTACCTCATTTGAACCAACAATCGCTACAACTTTCCCCGATGTATTAAGAGTTGTTGATACTAAACGCTTATATCCTTGTAGTTTTACCCAATTTAAATCCATATAAACAAATATTTTTGAGATTTACTAATCGTACCATATTGCAATTTGCGAGTCATTGAAAAGTCTACTGTATTCGTACAGTAGACTTTTCAATGACTTAAGAAATTAGCGTGTATTACTTTGCAGATTTTGTGACATCGAGATTAAGAAATGGAACTGCACCATTTCCTCCTAAAACTTGAGGGAACTTACCATCCCACTTCTCGATCGCTTGTTTTTGCAAAAGCTCAGAGGTTAAAGTTTCACGCAAGAGTCACTGGGCTTCCGCTTGTCCCTTTGCTTGGTGGTTCTATATAAAAAAAACTAGGCTCGATAGGTAATTGGGAGAGGTGAAGTATTTAACCTCTCCCAATTACTTATCGAGCCTCTAAGTAAAGACGTTGCAAATCAACACCTTTGCTTTAGATCCCAACATTCGCGAGCAATTTCCCAGTCTTCTTGAGTGTGGATTACCAAAATCCGCACTGCCGAATCAGATGTAGCAATATCGACATCAAGTAACCGTTGGTTATTTTTTTCTAAATCGAGCTTCAGTCCTAAAAACTCAAATCCTGTACAAGCCGACTCCCTAACTGAAGGAGCATTTTCGCCAACGCCTGCGGTAAATACTAGAGTATCTAATCCACCTAGACTAGCTAGCATCGAGCCAATATGCGATCGCAAGCTATGCACATACACATCAAAGGCTAGTTGCGCTTGCTGATTGCCCTCAGCGATCGCCTCAAGGATCGGACGCAAATCTGCCGAAATTCCTGAAATACCTAATAAACCTGATTCACGATTTAAGATGCGATTAAGTTTTTCCACATCCATATCGGGTTGACGCAATAAATGGATGAGAATACCTGCATCAATGGAACCAGAACGACTTCCCATCACTAAACCTTCGAGAGGAGTAAATCCCATTGTCGTATCAATACTCTGTCCATTCTTGATTGCTGCAAGAGAACATCCATTTCCTAAATGACAAGTAATCAGCCGTAAATCTTCCACTTTACGGTTCAGAATTTGCGCGGCGCGATCGCGACAATATTGATGGCTGATACCATGAAATCCATAGCGACGAATTCCTTGCTCGGTATATTTTGTAGGGATTGCGTAGGTATAAGCATCTGGTGATAGGTGGGCGTGAAAAGCGGTGTCAAACACAGCAACTTGGGGAGTATTCCCAAATAGTTGTTCGGTAGCCTCAATTCCTTCCAAATTGGCAGGGTTATGCACTGGTGCAAATATAGCTAATTTGGCGATCGCCTCTTTTACTTCGGTATTAACGATCGTACTTTGGCGATATGCTTCGCCGCCATGCACAACCCGATGCCCAATAATATCAACTTCTGACGGACTGTTTAGCACTGAAGTTTCTCCACTCCACAGAGTTTCAAGCATATGCGCGATAATCTGAGGGCGAGAAGTGGCGGAGATTTCTTCTTCGAGAATTTTGCCATGCTGCGGTTTAACCTTGATTTCGGCAAAACCATCATGGTGCGTCCAGTCGATGCTAGCCTCCCAGACTGGTTTGGGTGGAGTATCGGGTAATATATCTCCTAAATCGTATAAACAACTTTTTTGGCTACTCGATCCTGCGTTAAGAACTAATATCTTCATTGTTTTTTAAGTCCCTGCTATCGATCGCAGATCGGCATCCATAAAACTGCGATCGCCTAAAACCTTGAGCATTGGACCAAGTGCACCAAACTGAACAATGCTGAGCGAGGCGGCTGGTACATCAATGCGATCCCGATATCTACCCAAATCGATTCCTAATAAATTACAAAGAATCACCCGAATCGTCGCCTTATGAGAAACTACTAACACATTGCCTGATGGATAGGTTTCTTGGATTTCGGCAACTACTAGGGAAGCCCGACTCGCAAGTTGTACTGCGGTTTCGCCACCTGTAGGGGGATTCCATGCAGGTTCACTTAACCAACGTAGATAGTCATCTTTGTAATTCTCTTTGACAAATTCGTTAGTTTGACCTTCCCACTTGCCATAACGCAATTCTCGCAAGCCATCGCGAAACTGCATTTCCATGTTGCTCGCTTCACATAATGGTGAAGCTGTAGCGATCGTACGTTTCATCGGACTCACAAATACC
>CAIJEA010000169.1 GCA_903819605.1 uncultured cyanobacterium
CAAAACCTGCGCCGACCGCGCAGCGGTCGGCGCAGGTTTTGATGTGTTTTTTTAGTTCTGCCGCACTACTTAATAAAGTATTGATTGCAGTAATAGCTGATGCCGATCGCTTGACGAGGTCTGTATAATCTCTCTTGAAAGATTGGACATGCTGTACCTAATGTTCAGCTTTTTAAGAATATAAAGCGATCTCCCATGCTAAAACTGCCGACCAAGCCAAATCCGACACAAACCAATACCAATAAAACCAGAGGCGCTGACGAAAATACCACTAACCATAAAAAGTCAGTGATCGTCAAATTAGAAAATGTTCGCAAGACCTATGCGAACGGCGCTGTTGGCTTACGAGATGTAAATATCGAACTTTATCAAGGGGATTTTAAATTTATTACAGGTCATTCAGGGTCGGGGAAATCCACATTACTGAAACTGCTCTATGGCGCTGAACAAGCGACTGATGGCGATGTAATTGTAAATGGGTTTAACCTGAATGGACTAAAGGGGAATGACCTTGCGATGTTGCGTCGCAAGATTGGTATCGTCTTTCAAGACTACAAACTCGTTCCGCGTCGCACTGTTTCTGAGAATGTAGCCTTTGTCCTGATGGCACAGGGCTACACCTATAAGGAAATCCAGCGGCGCGTACAACCTGCACTAAAGATGGTGGGCTTGATGCATAAGGCTGATTGCTTTCCTGAAGAGCTTTCAGGAGGAGAACAGCAAAGGACGAGTATTGCTAGAGCGATCGTCAATACACCGCCCCTAGTACTTGCTGATGAGCCAACAGGCAATCTCGATCCCGATAATGCTTGGCAGGTAATTAAAATCTTGAAAAAGCTCAATTCTTTTGGGGTGACGGTACTGCTGACTACCCATGATGAGCAGTTAGTTAGAGCTGCGAATCATCCTGTCCTGCATTTGCAAAATGGCTATATTGTGTAATTATTGAGCGCGGGCACAGCCTGCGCTCAAAGGAAATACTGCAATGGTACAAAACGTCGTTCGCTTCTTTACCAAGATTGATTATCTGCTGCGCGAAACTTTTTTAGGATTGCGGCGTGGTGGTTGGATGAATTGGGCAGCAATTAGCACTGTGGCTGTGTTGTTGTTTTTATTTGGGGCAAGCTTACAAATTTCTTGGCAACTAGAAAACGTCTTAGGTCAATTAGGTAGCCAGCTTGAGATATCAGTCTACCTTGATGAAAATACGGTAGGTGAATCGATACAGCCGAGATTGCTACTAGTAGAGGGCGTAGCCTCCGCAAGGCTCATTCCCAAGGAAGATGCTTGGCAAAACTTGATGCAGGATCTGGGCAAAACCGATCTTAGTCAAGCAACGCAGCAACTCGGTGGTAATCCTTTAGTCGATGAGTTTAAAGTGAGAGCTGTTTCTAGCGATCGCGTGCCTGATATTGCTAAACGGATTTCAGGTTTAAAAGGGATTAATGAGGTTTGGTACACCAATGAGGTAGTAGAACGAATTGGGCAATTACGCCGCGCCTTGAGCAATAGCAGTGTGGCGATCGTGGCAATTTTTACGGTAATTGCGATCGCTGTTATTACGACAACAATTCGTCTAATTGTGCTGGCGCGAAGACGAGAGATTGAGGTAATGCAATTGGTGGGCGCGACAGCAACATGGATTTATTTCCCGTTTGTGTTGCAAGGTATTGTGTTTGGAATCACGGGTGCAGCTACGGCTTATTTGATGCTAATGCTGAGCTTGAATTTATTAGGTGGGGCGATCGTCAATCAACCAGAGTTAATTAAATCCCTAACCTTAGGTTTAACCACCGACCTGCGGGTGCAGCTTCTGTTGCCTGCGGTATTAGTGGTCTTTGGCTCGGTAATCGGCGTATTGGGAAGTTTGCTTGCAGTTCGGCGTTTTTCTTTTAATTCTTAAGAGTAAAGGCGGCGCAACGCGCCGCCTTTACTCTTAAGAATTATGGTATTATGTAACCCAGTTTGGGTATGTAGCTCAGTTGGATAGAGCATCAGGTTCCGGTCCTGAGGGTCGGGGGTTCGAGTCCCTCCATGCTCGTATTTACAGCCGTTTGCGATAATGTATAAACATCAACTTGCATCGCGAAGCAAGTTGAGAGACAAATAAAATCTGAATTTTTTAATCTATGGAACGTGGATTATTATGGCTACCTTTACTGGCAGTTTTCTTTTGGCTAGCATGGTCTGGCTGGAATGAGTACCAAAAAATTGAATCCTATAAACGTTGGGCTGAGCAATTTGAACGCCACAAATACGATATATATGCCGTATTAGGTCAGCAAGGCGATCGCTTAACGTGGGGGAAACCAACGCGCAAAGATCCCAAAGATATTCAGACAGTAGATTTTTCAGATATTGCCCGTATTCGATTTAGGATTGACAGTAAGTTTTTTGATGAAAAAGATGCTGAATTTCCTTTAAATGCTAAAAAGGTTTCTTTGGAATTAGTGCTAAAAACTGGTGAAATGCCTAGCATTAGATTTACAGATGTGGATATTGCCGCGAGTTGGTATCGATTTTTAAGCGATCGCCTAGCATCACAAATTGAAACTTAAGTAACTGGTCACAATTAAATAGAAAACCCTAAAATCTGTGGCGCACGCTGCGCGTGCGCCACAGATTTTAACTCTGGTTTTTAATTACGCCTAGCTACTTAAAGAAAAAGGCGGGGTACTTATTACTCTGCCTTTTTCTTTAAGTTTTATTAAGCTTGTCTAAAAATTTATTTAACGATTTAAGTACAGTCCAAGTACATTTACTCATCACAAATCATTTCTTAACCTTGGTATAAACGTAACTTTAACTTCATCTCTTAGGCTTAAATCAAGTTGTGAGGGTTTACTTTGGAAGTTTTTTTAGAAGTTACTTTAGAATTGATTAAGGCAATTGCAGCAACAGCACTGTTACTTCTGCTGGGCGACTTCTTCTCAACGTTTTTCTACCACGTTCCTGAACATGTATTTGGCAAGTTCCACTCTATTGTGCATCATGGAAAAAACCGCAGTTTTCTTCACTATGCAGTTTTGACCAGAAATCCCTTCGTACTTCTTGATGGCATTTTAGGCGCGGTTCCTTATTTCATATTCACACCTTGGTTATGGCAGTTATCGCCTGTAGGTACTGTTATTGGGCTTTTACTTGGTGAGTTTCATGTAGTTTGGCGGCATGTTTCCATTCTTGAATGGAAAACGCCCGAATCAGTCAAAACTTTTTGTGATTTCTTTTTCATCACCACTCCTGAAAGACATTGGCTACACCATCAAAATGCCTTTGCAGCTTTCGGTGATATTTTCTCCTTTTACGAGTATCCTGCGGAAAAATGGTTGCTTTTCTTGCGTTTTATCCGTCGTAAATTTAAGCAATCAAATAAAATGTTGCAAAACGAAATGTTGCAAAATGTTTAGAATTAGTCTTTAAAAGCATAGCAATACTTGAGTTAGTAAGGACAGCCCAAAAAACAAAAGAGAATGGCGGCGCTTCGCGCCGCCATTCTCTTTTGGTTTTTATATCCTACGAAAAACTTGCATTCCGATAGGAGCAATAAAAAACATGGACAATTCATCAGCAATTCTCATTATGGAACGAGTCTACTGGCTTTTAGCGATTTAGTGATTTGTAAATAATTGTTAAAGCCTCTTTGTGTAAGCGATTCAAAGACCTCATTTTTCATAATGAGAATTGCTGTACCCTGCTCGAATTGCTTGATCTCAAGTATCAGCTTATTCGCTCCCATTTACCCACTCGTAAGACATTTTTTGATGACCTTCGTGCTTTGACTCGTTACCTTTGCTTTGACTCTTGGGAGCATTTGCTGGCTTTTATGCTTGATGCCTTAGAGCTTCTGCCTCCTCCTAATACCTGTTAATTTTCCATAATGAGAATTACTGGTAATTGGGCGGCGGACGAGGAGGGGATGACAGGGGATGCTTTGCAGAAATTTATCGATCAGGATTTATTTCCGACTTTGCGAAATCTCGATCTGAGTACAGGTAATCAAAGGGCGCGGATTGTGCGCGAGATTTTTGAGGGTACGAATAATTACATGAAGAATGG
>CAIJEA010000170.1 GCA_903819605.1 uncultured cyanobacterium
AAACTTTGGGAGCAGTCCCGAACAAATTGTTGTTTAAGTCGTTTGAGACTTAGGGTTTGAGCGATTAGTTCTTGTTCGAGATATTCAGCGATCGGTTCTTCCAAGTTCTGGGTAGCAGAAATATACAAGGCTTCCCACGATCAATACAGCGGCTGTATCTAGGTCAAACTGAGCTTTTAATTTCACCCACTACTCACTTTCGGGAGTTGTGGGGAGTAAATCTTCCTGCTAAGTACAATAAATAAAGGCTCTGGGTTTGCGCCGTAAACCTTCAATCACATGTCTGTAATTGATACAACGACCCCGACGTTTATCTGGGTCCGTGCCCCGCACGCGGGGCATCTCTACAACTTGATGACTGCCTAAATAGCCTAATATGCGGTCATGATAAAGGGTAGTCCTAAAAAGGAAAGGAAACACGAGCAGGCAAAGAAGCGTTGTAATGATGAATAAAATTCCAAATAGCGCCAATATGCGGCTAGAGGATTATGGCAATCTTTACCCAGTATCTATCGTCAATGTGCTGTTTGCTATAGTGACTTTTGGCAAGCCTACTGTTGTGTATTACCCCCAAAACGTCATCGTGCTGTGGGTAAAGAGTCTGGACAAACTAATCATATTGAAAGGTTTAATTGCACTTTGCGTCAACGGGTTGCTCGTCTGGTCAGGAAAACTTTATCTTTCTCCAAAAACTTGGACAATCATATTGCTGCTATTTGGCTTTTTATACATCACTACAATACCCTAATCCATTCTAAGCTTCTTATCATTCCCTCTTGTTCACTACCAAAGATATTTTGATAGCCTGCGTCGATGGTTTAACGGGCTTTCCTAATGCCATTGAAACAGTATTTCTCTGAACTCAGGTGCAGTTGTGCATTGTCCATATGGTGCTGCGTAACTCAGTCGCTTTTGTACCTTTCTGGCATCTTCGCATAGCTCGGCAAGGTATTTGACTACATCTTCAGTTTTTGATTTGAGGTTTAACTGTAGATAGATTTCTCCAGTTATGATGACCGTTTTATGTTGAATGCGGAAGGCTTATGGAACTTCTATTTGGATGTCTCTTAAAAACAGATGGAAAGAGTAAAATCTCCTCTAAACATTGCTTTTGTTTCCCAACAGGTCTAATCTTACCCATCGATTTTCTTCTAACAGTTTGTCGCCAAATGGTAAGTAGAAATTCTCGAATGATAGCTGTCCCGTGGGAGATTGTCGGTACATGAAATTTTATTTGTGCAAGGGGCACTGGTCAGTTAAATCATGATCGGCGTATTTGCGTCTTTTTTGTCGGCATGAAATGGACGTTTCAGGAGCCATCCCCCATTACCTGACCAGTACCCAGTGCAAAGCACCACCCTTTCTATTGTTGGAAATAGCGATCGCAATCTACAGGAACCACCACATGAGCGATATGCCTAAGATAGAGCCAGCGACGACTTGGACAGGTGTGTGACCTAATAGCTCTTTGAGAGGATCGTGTTCTTCTTCAAACACTTCCACCATGATTTGATTGAGAACCTTGGCTTGCTTACCTGCGGCGCGGCGAATACCTGCGGCATCGTACATGACGATAAAAGCGAAGACTGTAGCGATCGCAAACTGTGGGGTGTCCCATCCTTGAGTCCGACCGATCCCTGTAGCCAGTGCTGATACTAAAGCTGAATGAGAGCTAGGCATTCCCCCTGTCTCAAATAGGATCTTAAACCTGACTTGTCGGAATTGAGCTAACTCAATCAAGATTTTGAGAATTTGGGCAGTCAGGCTAGAACATAAAGCAATTAGCAGAACTTGATTATCGAGGATTTCGCCAACGGGATGGAGGTTCATATCAATTGCAGGAATTAGGGTCAAAAAATATTGCAAGGAATAGTGAGGCAATGTAGTTTAGTTTTTACGAGCAGTGATGTAATCGGCAAGTGCCATTAGAGGTAAAGCCGCATCACCATAGCTGAAAAGCTGAGCTTTAGCCTGTTCTACTAGTTCCTGAGCCTTTTGCTGAGACGCTTCGATACCCCATAAGCTAGGATAAGTAACTTTTTGGGCAGCGAGATCTTTGCCAGCAGTTTTGCCAAGTTGCTCAGAAGTAGATGTGATGTCTAGGATGTCATCAATGATCTGAAAAGCCAAACCAATGTTATTAGCATAAGTTGATAGGCGCGTGATGTCAGTATCATTTGCACCTGCTAGTAATGCACCACAGATGACACAGGACTCAAGTAAGGCTGCTGTTTTATGGATATGGATAAATGTGAGGGTTTCGGCAGTCACATCTTGCTTACCTTCACATTCTAGATCGACTACTTGACCACCGACTAAACCTGTTGCGGCGACAGCATGTCCCAAATGCGCGATCGCCTTCAAAATGCGATCAGCAGGCACACCCTTAGTATGTTCGGCAATATATTCAAACGCATAGGCTAGTAAAGCATCCCCCGCCAAAATCGCAATATCATCGCCGTAAACCTTATGATTAGTTGGCTTACCGCGTCGAAAATCATCATTGTCCATAGCGGGTAGATCGTCATGGATCAAGGACATTGTATGTACCATTTCCATCGCGCAGGCTGTAGGCATTGCCGAAGCGCGATCTCCACCCAGTAATTCACTTGCTGCGAGGCATAGAATTGGTCGTAAACGTTTGCCACCAGCCATTAGCGAGTAGCGCATAGATTCGTAAATTTTTTCGGGATAGGTAACTGCGATCGATGCATCAAGAGCTGTTTCAACCTCTTGTTTGAGATCGCGTAAATACTTATCTAAATTGAATGCGACAGTTTGTGGCATGGCTGGCTTCAGTGATTTCGACAATAACTAATGGCTGGAATTGGGGATAATTCCCAGACTTTGTACAGGCAGTATCCAGAATGTATATTATGCAATGACTTGTGTCTCTGCCCAAGATTTTATGTTGTTGGTTTTGGTAATTAGCTTTGAGCAATTAGCTGTTAGCTTTTGGCTTGATGCTTTTGCTTGTAGCTCCACACAGTATTGTGTAAAAGCATGGTTACGGTCATCGGTCCTACGCCACCGGGGACGGGGGTAATGTGGGAGGCTACTTTGCTGACATTGGCATAGTCTACATCGCCGACTAAGCGGGATTTGCCTTCGTAATCGGTGATGCGGTTAATGCCCACATCAATTACTACTGCGTCGGGCTTAACCATCTCGGCGGTAATAAATTCAGGTCTACCGATCGCCGCTACTAAGATGTCTGCTTTACTGGTAATCTCAGCAAGATTTTTAGTGCGAGAATGGGCGATTGTGACTGTGGCATTTTCTTCAAGCAGCATCAAAGCAACGGGTTTACCAACGAGAATACTGCGTCCGACCACAACGGCATTTTTGCCAGCGATATCAATTTGGGCTGAGGCTAATAGCTCCATTACCCCCGCAGGTGTGCAGCTCCGTAAGCCAACTTCCCCCCTTGCTAATTTACCTAAGTTATTAGGATGCAATCCATCAGCATCTTTATCAGGAGCGAGGCGATTTAAGAGGGCAATCGAATCCAGATTGTCAGGTAAAGGTAACTGAACCAAGATGCCATCTACGCGATCGTCAACATTCAATTCATCGATAACCTGTTCTAGTTCCGACTGAGTAACGCTAGCAGGAAAATGTTTGCCAAATGAAGCGATCCCAACTTTATGGCAAGCAGTTTCTTTGTTTCGCACATAGGCAGCACTAGCTGGATTGTCTCCCACCATTAGTACTGCTAAACCTGGAGGGCGACCATATTTGGGTTGTAATTGCGCTACCTCCTCAGCGATCGCCGCTTGCATCTTTTTAGCAAGTGCCTTGCCATCAATAATTACTGCCATAAAATGCTATTAAATTTCTTTGAGTTCATTACCCAATACTTAAACGATTGTATCGTTCTAAACGAACATTTCTGCTGCTTTTATCGGTAAAGTCCAAAACCTGCACCGCACGCGCAGCGTGTGGTGCAGGTTTTGGACTTTACCGAGATACTTAGGAATGTCAATCAGATCGATAATTCTTAATGTAGTTAGCCCCCAACTGCCATGACTTTGACGACGGACGATCCTATCGAAATCCTCAGAAGAAAAGCCGTAATCTTTATCTTGGGCGTTATGATTGTCGGCGGAATAATCGCCAGCTTTTTGCATAGTTTAGAGGCAAAAACTCACCCAATTTCATTAATAATTCCTCCAGTCACTGTTGTCATATGCTTGAGTACCCTAATCTATCTACTTAGGTACCCTCAGGAGATCTATTTAGCAGTCCAAATTGTCTTGGGATGGGGCAGTTTTATTGTTGTATTTCCAGAATATTTTTTTGTAATTGAGGCTTTTTTAAATCCCGACAAGCTTTTAATCGATTCTTTACCGCCAATTTCATCTGGCATTTTTCTGTTAACTACAAGCATGATTGTTTTCCTGCGCCCAAAGAGGTTGCTGGGATTGATAATTTTGCTATGGGTGTTTATTGCATCTCCAATTGTTATCTATTTGATCTTTCATTTCCAAGAATTAAAAACACCTAGAGGGATCGATCTAATTGTTACGCTAGTTCCTGCCATGGGTATCAATATATTTTTAGTTACTTTTTATGCAAGGCTTCAAGATGCGTTTAATCAGATTTGTATGGAGCGATTTCATTTCAAAGAGGTTTCCGAAAAAGATGCTCTAACTGGGAGCTTTAACCGAGGTGCAGGAGAAAAAATACTCCAAAATTTAATCGATCAACGAGAGCAAAGTATTGGCATCATTTTGTGTGACATCGATCGCTTTAAACAAGTGAATGATAACTACGGTCATTTGATTGGCGATCTCGTTCTCCAAACTATTGCTCGATGCTGTCAGGCGCATTTACGCAAGCAAGATATTCTAATTCGCTGGGGTGGAGAAGAATTTGTCATTGTGGTTACGGGAGACAGCCAACAAGAATTAGAGAACCTAGCTGAGCGTTTAAGATTTATTATTGCCGAGCAACAAATACCTGAGGTTGGTAGAGTTACAGCTTCGTTTGGGGTGGCGATTTTAGAACCCCATGAAAATTTAATTCAGCTTTTTGCCAGAGCTGACAGAGCTTTATATCAAGCTAAAGATTGGGGTCGCAATCAAGTAGTTCTTGCCTAAACCCAAACAACTGTGTGACGCACGCTACGCGTGCGTCACACAGTTGTTTGGGTAGCTACTTAATTCTTTGCATTGCATAAGTTATCCTAAAACTAGAAGAGAGTGGCGGCGCAAACCACCGCAACTCTCTTCTGTTTTTTATAGCGATCGCGATAAAAACAAAGCTAGGATGTCCGACTTCAGATAAACTAATAACTGAAAGTAACTAAAAGTGTTATGGCGATTGTTTCTGAGAATACAAAAAACACACAAAACGGCAAAGCCGAGACTAATCTATCAACCAGTAATGATGGCAGCGAAAATCTTGGTGTAATTGTCAGACGCAAAACTCGCCCCGTGCAAGTAGGTAATATCACCATTGGGGGAGGTTCACCCGTCGTCGTCCAATCGATGATTAACGAAGACACCCTAGATATTGATGGCTCCGTCGCAGGAATTCGCCGATTGCATGAAATAGGCTGCGAAATTGTGCGCGTTACCGTCCCCAGTATGGCTCATGCCGCCGCCCTTTCAGAAATTCGCCAAAAGCTTAAACGTACTTACCTAGATGTGCCGCTAGTTGCCGATGTCCACCATAACGGCATGAAAATTGCCCTCGAAGTCGCTAAGCATATTCACAAAGTACGGATCAATCCAGGGCTATATGTATTCGAGAAGCCCAAAGCCAATCGTACTGAATATACCCAATCAGAATTTGACGAAATCGCCGAAAAAGTTCGCGATACACTCAAGCCTCTCGTCTTGTCGCTCAAAGAACAAGGTAAGGCGATGCGAATCGGCGTAAATCATGGCTCCTTAGCCGAGCGGATGCTCTTTACCTATGGCGATACTCCTCAGGGTATGGTGGAATCAGCGATCGAGTTTATCCGTATCTGCGAAGATCTCGACTTCCGAAATATTGTTATCTCCATGAAAGCCTCGCGCGTTCCCGTGATGATCGCCGCCTATCAGCAGATTGTTAAGCGCATGGATGCTCTTGGCATGGACTATCCTTTGCACTTAGGTGTGACTGAAGCAGGTGATGGTGAATATGGACGGATCAAGTCTACTGCTGGTATCGCTACATTACTCTCTCAAGGTATCGGTGACACCATTCGTGTCTCCCTCACTGAAGCTCCTGAAAAAGAGATCCCAGTCTGCTATAGCATTCTCCAATCTCTTGGACTTCGCAAAACGATGGTGGAGTATGTTGCTTGTCCATCCTGTGGGCGCACTTTATTTAACCTCGAAGAAGTCCTGCATAAGGTTCGTGAAGCTACCAGTCATCTCGTTGGTCTTGATATCGCTGTAATGGGCTGCATCGTCAATGGTCCTGGGGAAATGGCCGATGCTGACTATGGCTATGTGGGTAAAACCCCTGGGACAATTTCGCTCTATCGCGGCAAAGAAGAAATTAAGCGCGTGCCTGAAGCTGAAGGTGTAGAGCAATTAATCGCTTTAATTAAATCCGACGATCGCTGGGTCGATCCATAATCAAAAGGGGCGCTAAGCGCCCCTTTTGATTTATAAGATTGCGGCTAAAGCCTGTTTTAGCCCAATAATCACGCGCTCATAGGAATAATCTGCCACGATCTTTTTGCTTTCCTCGCCCCAACGGTTTAGGCGATCGCGATCGCGCATAGACTCCCGCAAACAAGTCGTCAATGCATTAATATTTCCTGCCTCAAAGATTAAGCCATTCTCCAATGGTTTAACTAAGTCTGCGGCACATCCAACATGGTTACTTACTATTACTGGCTTCCCCATACACATCGCCTCATTAATTGCCAGACCCCATGTTTCACTGCTGCCATAACTGGGCAAAATAAAGATATCCCCAGCAGCATAAGTGCGTGGCATTAGCGATTGATTTTGGAATGGGGCAAAATAAATGCGATCGCTATGCTTTGCTAAATCTCGCATTTCTGGTTCCAATTTCCCAGCACCAACTAATAGCAATGATACCGAATCTAACTTTGCATGGATAAAAGCTTTAATCAGATCCAAAGGACATTTTTTTTCTTCAAACTTTCCCGAAAATAGAATTACTGCATCTCGCTCAGGAATACCAAGCTCCTGTTTCCAAATATTTGCTTGCTCAAACACTTCATTGTTAAGGCTAGAAAAACGATCTCGATCGATCGCATGGGGAGTGAAAAATAACTTGTTTGCTGGCACAAAATGATATTGAAAGTAATCATAATTTGCTTTGCCAACATATAAACAAGCGGCAAAATTTTCAAATATTTTGGCTATAAATAGACGTTTTAAATTACTTTTTAAATCATTTTTAGGTAAAATTCGATGTGAATCACCACGAAATATAATTGGAATATCTATATATCGTAGCTGCCATAAAAATCTATAAATGCTTGCATAGTTATAGGAAACGTTAAGTAATATGACATCTGGTTTAAATTCCAATACTTGTTTTGTAAGACTAGGGTTTTGTAAACCAAATATATGATGAGTGCCTTGATTTTTACTACTGTTAGTTACAAACTCAAAGTTATAACCTTCAAGTAAGGGAATATCCCATTGAAAAGATTGTCTAAATCCTTGATCTATTCGATCTGCAACACCAAAATCCCATAAATAAAAAACCTTAATATTGCAATATCCATCTTGAGCTATGCAACGAAAAAGTGGCGCATAGTATTGAATAGGATGTGAAGCAATAATTGCTAAATTAATCACTAACTTTCTATATCTTCTAACTTTTGCACTTTCATTAAGAGAAGTATGAATATACACAATGTAATTGATGACTGAAATAAAGCAGCTACATACACGCCTGCTGTAAATTCTGTTTGAAATGCATAACTTAAAACTAAAATTGAAAATAAATAGCGATCGCTAAATATAGGAGCATTTATACTAAGTAGTGATACATATCCATATCCAGCACCACAAATGAAGGCTAAAATGCCACAACCCCATAACCCATAATTAGCGTATGACTCTGCTAATAATCCCCATCCAATAGTTGTAGTTTCTGTATCCTTTCGACTTTGTCTACCATAATAAATATTTAAGATCGATGTTCCTTCGTGACTAGTGATTTTGTTAGCATTGAAAACACGAGGAATAAGTAATTGTGGAATAAGTGCATACGTATAGCCGTCCAGTAACGGCATTCCTTTTTCTGTGGCTGACTGCGTTAATAAAAGTTGTTGGAAAACGCTAGCCCGTTCAAGAATTGACTGTTCAGATTCTGTTCTATCTTCTTCTTTTGCAAATAATCCTTTAATCCCAAAATCAATCCACTCTATATATCTAGAAGGATATTGCCAAGGTTCGACAGGTTGTTGCCAATACAACTCTCTAATAGGTCCCTTACCTGCATGAAGCAAGGCAAATAAGCTAAGTACGACCATAGTAGAAACCCAAGGAAATTTACCTTTGCCGAGGGAGTAACCAACAACCGTAATTAGAAATAAGGTTAACGAGCTAACTAATAAAAGAGATATATTATTAATAACTAGGCTTGAAGTTATTAGCATAAGATATAAAATTTTATTGTTGTTAGAAAGCTTGTTACTACCAAATCTATAAGACATTGAAAAAGTGGCGATCGCCGTTAATCCTAAAATTGCACCTCGGATTAAAGAAAGTGAACCGACATCTACTGATAACCAACCCGCCAAGGTAAATATAGTATATAAATTTGCTAGGCATAAAACTCCTAAAAAGATACTATCTCCTTTTTTGATATCTAGGGTTCTGTAGTAAGTTTTAGGGTGGGGAAATCTATTAACAAACTGATACCATATTAAAGTTGAGAATAAGAGAAATCCACTAACTGTCATACTAGATAAAAATCTTTCCGAACTGTTGTACGTAAATACTGAAGGGTTTTCAGTAATTAAAGGAATGGCACAAGTCCAGAGATAAGTAACTGAAAATAGAGGAAAAATTGGGATGCCAAAAGCTTTTCCAGCACACCAAAGATAAACTGAAGTTATAGATGATATTGAAATTAAAAAAGCCCCAAATATATCTTGTGCTTCAATTACCTGACTACCGTATACTTTGGAAACGGCAAAGGCTGAATATGCGCCTAAGAGAAGCCAGAAAAATGGTAATAGATTTCGTTGACTATTACGATTATTGACCTTTGCTTGTTGAGTATCTTGAGTTTTTACTGGTAATTGCTTGAGCATAGATATTCAAGAAGATACATATCGATCAAAAATAGCACATTGCTGTCTGGTCATTTCCCTAGCAGTATAGGGATTGAATGCTTGCCAATCAGTAGTTGGAGTATATTCTTGAGACTGAGATAAAAGCCAATTAAGCTTAGTAGTTAGTTGCTTCAGGATGTTAGTGGTGGCTTGGTCGTTAAATGTAACTACTTGTCCTGCTTGGCAAGACTCAATCACTGTTACTACGAGACTCTGTTGATGCAGAATTGCTAAAATTGGCTTACGAGCAAGAATACATGGATAAATTTTTGATGCAGAATAGCTTTCATCGTCAGAACCAATTATTAGAATGCCGTGACTATCTGTTAATACCTGTAGAGCCTCAAAGTAGGGAATCCTCTGTGGGTATTCAGTGACGATATCGCCAAGATTATAGGATTGTGCGATCGCTTCTATCTCTTTATTATGATCGAAAATCGAATATTTAGTACCAACAAAATGTAGCTTAATTTTTTGCCATGCTTCAGGCAATAGTTGACGATGAGTTTGAATTGCAGAGAAAAGAGATTTGAGACTAAATGCCATATCATCACCTCCTCTTCCAACATATACCCAATGCTTGCATCCATCATTTGGATCAAATATTGTTTGCTGAATATTTAAACTAGGCAGAATTTCAAAATCTTTTTCGGGTGCGCCAAAGGGTAAAACTGTAAATTGATCCTCACGTAACCACGAATATCTTTGCCTTAGCATTTTGGAATATTCTGGTGAAACTGTAGTTATGTGACTAGCTCTTTTTAGGGTAAATGGCTCTAAAATTCTAGCTAAGGTCTGAGCGGTTTTATATTTAAGTTTTCCACCTGGTGGTGCCTTGTGAGTGCGATCGTAGTAGTCACTTAGCCAAGGATCTTGAAAGTCTAAAATATAGGGTATTTTGTATCGTTCTAACCAATATCGACCTAGCACCATCGTTAGAAATACAGTATTGGAAAAGTAAACTAGATCAATAGTATTTTTTTCTAAATATTTGGAAATAGCCGCTATCAAAAAAGGCATCGATCTAAAGGCTAAATTCCCTATTCCAATTTTGCGTGAAATATTGGGAGGAATAGCATAGGACTTAATGATCTCTATATTTGATGGAATCGTTAAATCTAGACTGGTATCTACTACACCTTCTAGGAAATTTGAATCTATACATAAAATAGTAACTTCCCATCCAAACTCTGCAAAGTATGGCAATGCCATTCTAATTCTCTGATGATCTGGTGCATTAATTGGCGGAAAATTAGGACTAACAATAAGAACTCGGTTATTCATTTATTAGAAACTATTAATCGAACTATTGATTGAGAGACTTATTCTAAACATTCCAACGTTTGTCAGTTCGGAGTGGGCTATCCACTGGCACAAATATCATGTCAATTTGCCATAAAGCTTGATCTAATGGTCTGCGAATAAAGCTGCAAATGTCATAAGCCACCCAACCACGCTCATTTAACCAAGCAACTATATCGGCAATCAAGGGGACATTTTGATGAATATCCAGTAAATTTATCTCCGCTAATATAACTTTAATATTAGGCAAAGACTTCTCAGCACCTTTAAGTACTTCTAGCTCATAGCCCTGAACATCTAATTTCAGAAAATCAGGACTGTGACCAGAAAAATATTCATGAACTATTTGATCTATAGTTCTCATTGAATGGAAAGATATGGGAAAATTTTGAGGTATATTTTCAATTAGTATCGAAGATGCTGTTTCAGACTCATTAAATGCTATTTTATCGAGAGTCTGTGCACCTAATAACCCCGGAAATACTTGAATAGCTGGATTGTGAGATGCCATCTTTTGTAAATGATTCACTTTGTGCTCAAGTGCCTCAAAGCAACTAATCTTAGATTGAGACCAGACTTTTATACAGCATTGGGCAAATTCTCCTTCATAAGCACCAACATCGAAAATGTGTTGGGGCTGAAAGCCTAACTTAGAAAGACGGTTTAAAGCTATAGGTATTTCGGGAACTCCTAATCTATTAGCAAGATAGGAACGTATCAACGCCTTAATATCCCAAAAATTAGATTTTAATCTAGACATATTTTTTGTTTCCACTGATTTATTAGACGTTTCCACCAACGGTTTTGTTTTAAAGAAGCTCTTGCACTACTCCAATCTATTAAACTGTCATTAACATCATGATCGCCTAATTGATCGTCTGGTATATCTCCTGACTCAATTTTTTTGATAGGTTGTGGTAATAAGTCATAAAAAACTTGCGATCGATAAGGAGGATGTAATGACCACATCCCTGGTAATTTACCTAAGAAATCAACTCGTTGCAAGGAATTTTTTAACATTGACTCAGTTAATATTTCCTCTGGCAATCTATATGGATAGTTTCCTTCTATCAATGCTTTAGATATGCCGTAAATTGAAGCGTATTGGAGAGGAAGATGTTTGATTTGAGCTGTAAATCTTTCTCTGTTTACCATAAATAACCGAGTACTTAAAAAGTTAAAGCGGAAAGCTGTCGAATAATGTGGTTCGGATTGCCCAACTTGCGATCTCAAAGTCCCATCATCAGTAGGTGGTCCGGGAAGCGGTGCACAGAATAAAATATCGGATCGTTCAGATAATAGGTTAACCGCCTCCTCAATCCAAGTAGAACTACCTCCACCAAACATTATGTCTGAATCTAGATGAAATATATAGTTGTATTGAGCACTATACAAACCAAAAAAATATGAATAAAAAGGGCCACCTCGAAAATCTTTTGGTGGAATGTTTTTACCATTAAAAAAAATCTTACTTACTTCAGAAATTGATTGGGTTGAATAATCAACTTCAAGAAGACGTGTATTGGAGTATTCTAGGCAGATTTGTGCAATTAAAGATTTGAGTTTTGGTAATCTTTCTTTCCATCCTTCAGAAAAGCGTCCAGCACTTCGATGTAAATCTAATATAAGTAATACTTCATCTACTTGATGAGCGAACTGTTTCAGTTGATGGGGAAGGATATGTTGAGCATGAAGCCAATCACTAGGAGCCAAACTGATTTGTAAAGTAACTTTGTTATTGGATTCCATAAAAGCTTTATTAATTATTTTGTATTAATTATTTGCTCGACATAATCTTCTAATTAAAGGATAGTTGTATTCGTTTAGTTGCTGAGTGCTTTTTGAATTAACATTAAGAACTTATCTTTTTGATTTTCCCATCTAATTTTCTCCTCAGCTACTTTCAAAGCTGCTTTTTTAGTAGAGATTAATTGTTGAGGATTATTAAGCAAATTATTTATCGCTTCTGCCAATGCGATCGCATCATTGCTCGGAATTATCTGTCCAACTTCGGGATACTGAGATAATATCTCACTCTGACCTGCTGTGCTAGTCGCAATTACAGCTAGTCCTGCCTGTAAGTATTGGAAGAGTTTATTAGTAATCGTAAGGTTCCGACTGGATATATCATTTACCTCTAAAGCTAAACCGATATCATGTTCGGCTATACGAGACAATAACTCATTATTCGGAACCGTGGAATGAATAAATAGGCGATCGCGCCACTCTGGAGGAATTTGCGGCTCTAGCCATTGACGAGAACTTTCTGGATAATTACCGCGAAGATGAATTTCCACGCTTTTACTAATATAAGGCAATGCCTGAATCAGAACTTCTAAGCCTCTACCTTGTCCAATAGTTTGCGAAACCCAGTGAATCGAAGTTAAGTCTAAATTTTGGCGATCGCGAATTTGACCATCAATCTGCGATCGCTCTGACCAAGGGAAAGAATTATAAATAGCTGCTGGTCTAGGTGCATCATAGGCTTCTGCCAGCGCTTTAGCTAATGCATGAGATGTTGTAATACTGTATTTACACTCATTTATTAGACGCTTTTCTAGTTCCTTTAATTGTTTCATTGGTCTTGTCAATCGAGACTCAGGTAATAGATCTTTAGAAAACCAATCTTCAAAATCTACTCCTACCTTAAAACCACGATCTAACAATCGACTACCTACCCAAAGACCTACCTCTGAGTGAACAATAGTCAGATCAGCTTCATTTTTATAAGCATACTTAAGCATAGCTCTTGATCCATATCCCAGTAATGGAGGCGAAAAAATACCAAATCTCTTAAATATTTCTTGAGCAATCCGCGATTGGCATCTAACCAAAAAGTTAGTAAGTCTATGGCTAGGTTGAAAATTAACAATAGGAATGAATTTCCATTTCTTATTGTTTATAAGTAGGCGATCGCGCTCTATAAACTCTGTATCAAACCAGATTCCACCTACTGTAACGTCATGCCCAGCAGATGATAAAGCCTCAGCTTCTTTTTGGGGACGAGGTGCATTACAAAGATGACCACCTATCAAGATAAGTATCTTTGACATTGGCTAATTAATTGACAATCATATATAAATATTTCGAGCAAAAGAATTTCTAGATTAGAACTTAGCATAAATATCTCCCCAAAGCAGAATATCTTCAATTGATTCAAGCTTTTTAATAAGTTCATCTGCTGTTATCTATAGATGAAGCAATAGTTCCATTGCTTCATCTATAGATAACAGCAGATGAACTCATTGATGTAAGACAATCTATACATGTACTTGCATCTGCGGATAGTTCTTATGCAAATTCAAAAGAAATTAAAGGAACTGTTTTTGTTAAACCTCTAATAACTTTTCCCTCAAATCCTTCTAAATCTATCTTACAAAATACTGGCACTAGTCAGTTAAATCGTGAGGGAGTGAAAGCCTCGTAATGATAGTAACTCCAGCATGGAAAGCGGTCGATGTACAGCCCGATCATCATAGCTGGGTTCTTGTTCTTACATAAGAGGTCACGGATCGACAGGCTGATTTAGCAGCGGATTTACTTCTTCTTACCCATGCGATTACCGTCATTGCTTAAGACAATGGCTCTATTCATACCTGTAAGGTGGTACAACTAAAAATTCCTGAGTGGCAGCGTAAGGGCTTATTTTTATTTCAATGACAACCCTACTGCTCTGAGATGAATCCCATTGAATTGGAATGGTTGCATTTAAAGCGTGACCATCTTTCTGGGCAAATGTTCGACTCTGAGGATAATTTAATGTGGGGTTTAGAAGATGCTCTTCATTCCCGTTACGATTC
>CAIJEA010000171.1 GCA_903819605.1 uncultured cyanobacterium
GAGAGTGACGGCGCGAAGCGCCGTCACTCTCTTTTTGGCTTTAGACAAATCATAAAAAATGATTTCGATACAAAGCACCGCAACCATTTCAAGACTTGTAACAGCTATAAAACAATTGCTAAAAATTATTTCTCGGTTAGCCTCCATACTCCATCCCATTCATCTTCAGGTGGGTTAAGTAAGAAGTGCTGACAACGGGTGATATGGATATTTGCAGCTTTGTTATGGTTGTCGAGTTCTAGGACTTCCGCAAACTCAGCAACAGCTTTACTAAACTTGCGAGTGAGGTAATGCTCGCGTCCAGCATGATAATGCTCGATAATTTGAGTTTGAATTTCGGTAAGGGGATCTGATTTTAAACCGACCAATTCATAGACGCTCACGGGTTGATTTTTACCCTTGACTTGAATGCGATCGAGTTCGCGTACCCATAGGCGATCGCCACAAAGTTTGAAAGTAGTTTCACTAATAATGGCATCCGTACCATATTGCTTACTTGCACCCTCAAGCCTTGAGCCGAGGTTTACACCATCGCCGATCGCTGTAAATTCCATACGTCGGGTGGAACCGATATTGCCACTGATCACTGTATCGGAATTAATCCCGATCCCGATTTTGATCGTTGCCATATCAAGTTCTTTTTGATTCTGAGGCTTTAGCTTTTCGACACGCTTGATATTAAATTCATGGAGACGATGGCGCATATCGATCGCCGTTTGTACTGCCATCCATGCATGATCGGGGATCGGTAGTGGCGAACCAAACACCGCCATAATCGCGTCACCAATATATTTATCAAGCGTGCCTTTGTAGTTAAAGACCGCTTCGACCATTGTTTCAAAATATTCGTTAAGCATCATCACCACATCTTCGGCGGCGAGGGACTCTGTAAGTGTGGTGTAGCTGCGAATATCGGAGAATAGAACTGATACTTCTTTGCGATCGCCGCCCATCTTGGCATCGCCACCAGCCAAAAGCTGTTCGGCTAGCTCTTGAGTCATGTAGCGATACATCGTACTCTTGAGACGCTTCTCTTGGCTGATGTCTTCCATCACCACTAGTGCCCCACGCACACCTTCACCTTCATCGCCTTCCGACATGGTATTGATCGAAATGTTGATGCTATGCTGCTCGCCGTCAGTAGAACGCAGAGTTTGATCGGGATAATATTGCTTGCGACTTTTTTCGTCGCTACCGCCTAAGCTGGTATCAAACCACTTGGTGAAGTTTGCCGTCTCAATATCAATTAGTTCATAAACCGATCGCCCTTCTAAGAGGGTATCACCTACGCCAAGTAAATCGTAGGCACGCTCATTAGCGGCAATAATCTTGCCATGTTTATCAGTAGAAATTACACCATCGGACAGACTCCGCAAAATATCCTTTTGCATCTGCTGTTCTTGTTTGACCTTGGCGAATAACTTGGCATTTTCTAGGGCTACACCTGCCTGTACGTTGAAAACCTTCATAAAGTCTTCGTCGTTGCCATTAAAACTTGCCTTAAAGCGATCGGGGGCTGATGGCCAAGTTAAGGGATCGTATTCAGGAAAATCGCCGCGTTGGACTTTGTTAACTAATTGCGTTACGCCGATCAAATCTTTATTGGAGTTAAAGATAGGCATACAAAGCAGACTACAGGTGCGATAGCCGTTATCTTGGTCAAATTTTTTGGAGTTATTAGCGTCGGGATGCTCGTATAGATCGAAGGGGATATTTAATACTTCGCCTGTAATCGCCACTCGTCCCGCAAAGCCCACGCCCATCGGCACTCGCAATTCCTTAGTTGTCCCATCATGATTGACTATCTGTGTCCAAAGATCGTTGCGATCGCGATCGATCAGCCACAATGTACTGCGATCAGCATTCATCAATAACTTGGCTTCGTCCATCACCTTTTTAAGGGTTGTCTCTAGGTCTAAACTCTGACCGAGGGACATCGCCGCTTTCATCAAGGCATCGGCAGCACGTTGTTTTTGAGCAGCAGAATAAAATGCTTGAGAGCTTTCTAAAATTAGGCGCATGGATGGCGCAAATTGAGCAAATAAAGCTTGATCTTCTTCGGTAAACCCTATGTTATCTACTCGTTCTTCGAGGGGTAATGATAGATCGGTGATGTGTAATTTATTGATGAGCTGAACCACTGCTACCAAGCGATCGTCATCATTTAAAAGCGGCATTGCCAGCATGGAATAGGTGCGATAACCTGTACGCTCAAATTGCTTTTTTGCTTGAGTCGATCGCGGATCGTCAAAGAAATCAAAGGGTATATTAACGATGCGACCGTAGGTGGCGACTTCACCTGCGATGCTAGTTGGCTCGGTGGAGATCCGAATTTCAATATTTTTGCCGTCTTCGCTGGGCACATTTGTCCAGAGTTGATTTTTATCAGCATCTAACAAAAAAATCGTGGTGCGATCTGCTGATAGTAATTCGCCAATCTTGCCGCGAATTGCTTGCAGCATCTCATCTAGGATTACGTCAAAGTCGGTATTGAGCATTCCCAGAGTTTGGTTGACAATCCGCAACCTTTGCTCAACATCATTAACAACTTGACTAAATTTTTCGGGGGTAAGTGGCGCAAGAACGGAGGCAAAGTTACCTCCTGACGTAACAGCTAGAGCACTTGTTGAGCTATTGGTCGGAGGATTGTCTTGAAAACTAGATAAGGCTGGGGCTGGATTATTCTTAGCAGATGGAAAGTCACTTGAAGATTCGCTCTCTGCGATTACATCAATCGTGGCGTTGGTTTCTATGGATGGTATGCGAGACGGGGATGATGGTGTCATATCAGCACTAAGATTTTCGGTTAGTCCCAACTTTAAGAGTCTTGATGATTATCCAAGCACTCTTGTTCCACTTGCACAGTTATTAGTGAGCTTATGTAAAGCCGCTTTGAGTAAAACTAAAAAACGTATATTAGCACTCCTCAGATTGAGATCGCAAACTGAGAAAGTAAAGGCAACCCGAAGCACTTCCCCTATTTTCTCAGTTTGTATTGATCTCTTTGCTATTAGGGAAATAAAGAAACGATTTAATATTTGTGGCGCTGCATTGCAGCGCCACAAATATTACCCTTAGCTTACGTTTTGGCGGAGACGGTCGGGGTTAATCCTTGCACAAATCATTTCAAATAATCGATCGCTGACTGTTTCTGGGGTTTCATCAGCACTTACCATGATGGAAATATCGGCTTGAGCATAGCGATCGCGTCTTTTTTCATAAATCTCGTTCAGTCGTTGCAAGGGATCTTCAGTTTGGAGAAGAGGACGCTGTTCTGATGCTGTTTTGAGGCGATCGTACAAAATATCGACAGGAACATCAATCCAGACGACGATGCCATCATGCAAATGCGACCAGTTTATAGATCGCATGACGATGCCGCCACCTGTGGCAACAACAAGGCGTGTGTGAGAAGAAACCTGAGCAAGCACCTGTTGCTCAAGATTGCGAAATGTATCTTCACCATCATTGGCAAAAATTTCGGTGATTGATTTGCCAGCACATTGCTCGATGAGAGGATCTGTATCTAAAAAGTTATGCCCCACCTTCTGAGCTAAAAGTTTACCTACTGTGCTTTTACCCGCACCCATCATCCCAATCAAAAATATATTCGTTCCGTTGAGCATTTGCCTGTATTTGGATTAGCGCTTTTAACAAGCTACTACTAAAAGGACGACCATAGCAGTCCTCTTAGGATATAAAACCCAAATAAAGGCGGCGCTTTGTGCCGCCTTTATTTGGGTTTTATGTCTTATCTTTCCATTACGTTGCTATAAATCATTACCTACTGACGGAAAAACAGTAACGAACAATTTTAAAATTAGGTTTAATAAGCATCTCTGGTGGAAATAGTACTTCTGCTTTTTGCGCTGTAGATTGCTATAAAATCTCTATTGCTATCTTGACGCATATAGTAAAACTGTAGGTCAAGATATTTAGAATTAAATTTTAAGAGTACGTTGTGAATGCTTAACTCTCGCAAAGTCTTATCTAGCAAAAGCTTGCCCAAAAATTTGCTGTTAGGTTTAGGAATCGTCAGTATTGCCGCGATCGCCAATGCGCTATTTTCCCTTGAACATGACTGGCATTTATTGAGCATAACCACACTGATGATTGGCGGTACGCTTTTGTTTGTGAATGTGCGGCAGAGTTTAGCAACAACTCTCGACCAACCGACTGTTCTCGATCGCAATTTTTTGGTTAAAGAATTGCAGCAAGCTCAACAGGCGATCGCCAAAATTGCCGAGCCGAGCAAGCGTGAATTGTTAAGCGAACAAGCTCAACAAATTGCGAGTAATTTACAAAAAAATCATTTTCGGATCGTGGTTTTTGGTACTGGTTCGGCTGGCAAAACTTCGGTAATTAATGCTTTGCTTGGTCGTAAAGTTGGCAAAACAGCAGCAACGATCGGTACGACAATTGCTCGGCAAGAATACAGTTACCAAGGAATCGATTTCTCACCAGTTGGTATTGCTCCCATTCATTCAGAACCTAACAAATCAAAGCGTCAGATTTCATTACTTGATACCCCAGGCGTACAGGAAATGGGAGATGGGGGACTAGAGCGAGAGCTAGAAGCTTTGCAATTGGCTCGAAATGCCGATCTGATGATTTTTGTGACGGCGGGAGATCTTACTAATACTGAATATCGAGAACTCGATCGCCTTGCTGGATTGGGTAAGCGCGTAATTCTTGCCTTTAATAAAACTGACTTGTATTTACCGAGCGATCGCGAATGGATCTTGACCAAGCTTAAAGAACGCACTGAAAAGTTTTTAGCTGAAAAGGATATTGTAGCGATCTCCGCGCAGCCTAGCCCGATTAAGGTGCGACAATTTGCCAATGCCGAAGATTCATTTAACAGTGCGGCGATCCAAGAATGGTGGGAAGATGTGCCACCTGATGTAATGGCTTTGAAAGAGCGGATCGAAACGATTCTCTCAAATGAGTGGGAGGATTTACTGATTCAGAATACCCATCTCCAGATTGAAAGCTTGTTACAGGAAATTAATGGCACGATCAATCAGGAGCGCCGCCAAGATGCCACCACAATTATTAATCGCTACCAAATAGTCGCCGCAACTACGGTTTTTGCTAACCCAATCCCTGCGATCGATCTATTGGCTGGTGCTGCTATCAATACGCAGATGTTGATCGATCTGGCGAAAATTTACGAGCGTCCCATTAGTTTTAAGCAAGCACAGCAATTTGCAATCACGATCGCCCAGCAATTACTGCAATTAGGTTGTGTTGAGATTGCCACTTCGGCGATCGCCTCTTGCTTTAAGGTTAATGCCCTGACCTATGCGATCGGTGGTTCGATGCAAGCGGTTACGGCTGCATATCTAACTCACATTGGCGGTACGAGTTTTGTCGAATATCTAGAGCAACAACCCCAAACCACTATTAGTATTAATTCTGAAACAGTAACCGCCTTGCAAAAGTTATGTCAAAAAACCTTTAAAGCATTGCAAGGCGATCGCTTCTTTCTCGATTTTGTCACCAATATTTCCAGTCGGATCGTCAGTATCTAAAAAATAAAAGAGAGTTGCGACGCAAAGCGCTGCAACTCTCTTCTCAGAAAAAAGAGTTATCGCTTAGCGATAACTCTTTTTTGGGGTTAATTAAAGATCGCCACTGTTAGCAGATAGCAAGAAGATGATGACAGGACCAGAAACGACAATTAGAGCTAAACAAGTCAATTGAAAAATTAGCTGAAAATTAATACTGGAAAACAGAGAAAATACAGGGTTTAGGAAGTCCATAGCGGTTTTCTTAAATATGATTAATAAATCAAACAAAATTCTAGGGATATTCTAGCAAGCATCGCTACTCAAAAAACTTCTCCTCGATCTTAAAAAATTAGAGATGAGTTTTTTGTCCCACCTCTAATTTTTTTGCGAAACCTAAAATCGGTTGTCCTAAAGAAGCGCTATTATTTGAAATACATTCACAATTGCTAAGAGTTACACCTGTGCGTTATCGAATTTGGTTGCTTGCGATTCTTGCTTCTTTAAGCGTTGGAGCTTCTCCACTACGCGCTCAAGCCCTTTTACCCCATACAACTCGGATTAATTTTGGTAACTTAGAAGAGCAAGCGCTCAACTTAGCAAGAGAAGCGGCACAACTTGCCCAATTTGAGCAATATGACTTGGCTTTACCGCGTGCTCGTTTAGCAGCTCAGCTAGCGCCCAAAGCATTTCAAACTCAAGGTATTCTCGGTAGTATCTACCTCCGTCAAGAAAAATATGCTGAGGCGATCGCCTCTTTAAACTTGGCGTACGACCTTAAAAAAGACGAGCCAGCAATTTTGTTTAGTTTAGGGGCTGCCTATCTCCGTAACAAAAACTATCCCGAAGCTGTAAGTAATCTCAAGAAAGGTTTAGCGCTGGAGCCTAAGGCTGCCACGGCACTGTTCGACTTGGGCAATGCTTACTTTTTGACTAAGCGTTACGATGAGGCTGTTACTGTTTTTAACGATGTTTTGACGCTCGACAACAAATTTTGGGCAGCGACTAACAATATCGGTTTGGTTGAATACGAGCGGGGCAATGTCGATCAGGCGATCGCTAAGTGGCAAAATTCTCTCAAACAGGCTGAGAAAGTCGAATTCCTCGCTGCCGAGCCAACTCTTGCTCTAGCGACTGCCTTTTATCGCAAAGGCGATCGCGAAAAAGCTGTTCAGCTAGCTGTCGAGGCGATGAAAATCGATCCTCGCTACGGTAAAGTTTCGTATCTAGTCGAAAATCTGTGGGGCGATCGTTTGGTTGCTGATGTGCAGTTGGTGTTATCCCAGCCGCAAGTCAAACAAATCCTTGACGAGAGCGATCTTTCTACCCGTCAATTACCTCAAATACGCCGCAATTAATCCAACCAAAAAGCGGCCTCATGTGCGCTTTTTGATTTTTATAGATTTGGCATTACTGAGAGATCGCCAATAATTATGTAGTTTTTTGCATTTGCACCAATATATTGAGACTCTTCACAGAAAAACTTTGCATTAGCTGAAGCTATAGATTTTTAAGAGGCATATACTCGCTTGCAGAGAATTACCAACAGTAGCAAGCCCAATAACGCGATCGCCACAGGCAATATTAAAAATTATCCATCCATTTCTATCTGTCAATGCGATCGCGGGTAACTCATTGATTTTGATGGTTACTTCTAAATTTCCTTGTACTGCCATAATTCTGTAAAAATACTTCTTTTCAGTATCTTTATTTTACAAAGCTTTACTTTAAAGGTTTAGCTAGCATAGGCTTGAATTTGTGGAATAAAGTCAAAGGTAGTGAGATGGCTTCGCGGTTCTACTCTGTTGCGTTTGTTTTGATAACTGGTGTTTTTGGCTTGGTTTTATCGCCCGATTTACCTTTTGTTACTGCTCAGGCTCAGACAGCGCAAGAGCGCAAAACCGAAGGAGATCGACTTATTAATCAAGGGACTCAGCAATATAACATCAGCCAGTTTGAAGCTGCATTGCAGTCATATCAACAAGCCTTGATTATCTATCGCGAAATTAAATTTAGGCAAGGAGAACTATGGGGATTAGGAGGGACAGGACTTGCTTACTATTCCCTCGGCAAATATGACAAAGCGATCGAGTACCAACTGCAAAGCTTAGAAATCGCGCGGGAAATCAAAGACCGTAGCGGTGAGGGAACGGCGCTGGGAAATCTGGGACTCGCTTACTATTCCCTTGGCAAATATGACAAAGCGATCGAGTTCTATCTGCAACACTTAGAGATCGCGCGGGAAATCAAAGACCGCCATGGTGAGGGAAATGCGCTGCAAGGTCTGGGAATCGTATACTATTCCCTCGGCAAATATGACAAAGCGATCGATTTCCAACTGCAAAGATTAGCGATTGCGCGGGAAATCAAAGACCGTCTCGGTGAGGGACAGTCGCTGGGAAACCTTGGAATTGCTTACGATTCCCTCGGCAAATATGACAAAGCGATCGATTTCCAACTGCAAAGATTAGCGATTGCGCGAGAAATCAAAGACCGTAGCGGCGAAATGTATGGACTGAATAATTTAGGTTATGACTACAGATCGTTAGATCGAGATCAAGAGGCAATGATTTCTTTTCAGCAAGCATTGAACATTGCCAGAGAGATTGGCGATCAAAGTATCGAAGGTTATGCTCTTGCAAATCTAGGAAATGTATTATCCAAAGCCAAACGCCCCGAACTAGCGATTCTCTTTTACAAACAATCGATCAACATCCGCGAAGCGATCCGCAAAGACATCAGCAAACTCGATAAAGACATCCAAAAATCCTATCTAGCCACAGTTGAAGATACCTATCGCAACCTCGCCGATCTCCTGCTCAAACAAGACCGCATCCTCGAAGCCCAACAAGTCCTCGACCTCCTCAAAGTCGAAGAACTCAACGAATACCTCCGCGCCCCAACCCGTAGCAGTAAAACCGAGCAAGGAACAGAACTAAGAACTCCAGAAAAGACCTTTATCGCCCTTGCCCTAGAACTCGACGATCTCCAAAAACGCAAACTCGAAAATAAACTCACAGATTCAGAACAAGAACGGCTTAATCAACTCGTCCAATCCGAACGCGAACAAAACAAACAATTCACCGCCTTCCTCAACAGTCCTGCTGTCCAAAAACTTGTTGACGAACTACGTCGTACCGAAAAACAACAAAATATCGATACTGAAAACCTTCGCAACCTTCGTACCGATATTCTTGCTCAGCATCCTAACGCCGTTCTTCTCTATCCCCTCATCCTCGAAGATCGCCTCGAACTAATTCTCGTCACCGCTAAAACTCCACCAATCCGTCGCACCGTCAAAGTTAAACGCGAAGAACTAAATGACGCGATTTTTGAATTTCGGGTAGAGCTAAAAGACACATCATCATCAGACGATGTCAAAAAAATTGCCAAGCGACTACATACATGGCTGATCGAACCCTTTGCAGCAGAACTAGAACAACTGAAAATCGATACGATTATCTATGCCCCTGATGGACAATTACGATATATTCCCCTCGCCTCTCTCTATGACGGCAAACAATGGCTAGTCGAGAAATATAAGATCGACAACATTACCGCCGCATCGCTTACCAAATTTAACAAGCCACCGATCGCCAAACCACATATTTTTGCAGGAGCCTATGGAAACATCAATAAAGCAGGATTTGACGGACTACCAGCTACTCTAAACGAAGTCAAAAAAATTGCCGATCGCTTCCCAAACACCTCCACTTTTGTTGAAGCTGCCTTCACTAAAAATGTAACTGAAAACAACGCTAACTCCTACACCGTTTTACACCTAGCCACCCACGGACAACTTTCCACTGGCAACCCTGAAGACTCCTTCATTCTCTTTGGCGATGGCACAAAAGCAACAATTTCTGATATTCGGGAATGGGCTTTAACCAATGTCGATTTAGTGGTCTTGAGTGCCTGTCAGTCTGGACTTAGCAGCAAATTAGGTAATGGTGTCGAGATTCTGGGCTTAGGCTACCAAATGCAAGCAGCAGGTGCAAGAGTGGCGATCGCATCTCTCTGGAAAGTCAGCGATGAAGGAACACAAGCTCTAATGGATGCATTTTATAGCGAGCTACAAAAAGGCGATGTTCCCATTGCGGAAGCATTACGCCGTGCCCAAGTTTCTCTCATCAAATCGCCAAATTACAATCATCCTAATTATTGGTCGGCATTCTTTGCGATCGGTAATGGGTTATAGAGGGTAAAAGTA
>CAIJEA010000172.1 GCA_903819605.1 uncultured cyanobacterium
AATTGCGATCGCGCCATAATATATCCATACTACTTTATTTTTGCAAAAGCATACTTAGCAAGCCTTTGCTTCAAAAATAGGTGGTAGTCGTAACCTAAAAGAGATAGGCGGCGCTACGCGCCACCTATCTCTTTTTTAGTAATCGAACCACAATAAAAATTTAAAGGCGTTGCTTCGCAACGCCTTTAAATTTTTTATTAGTTTGGGCAAGTTGCTTAAGCAGTAAAGGATCGCCCTAAGCCCAATTTTGCTAGACGCTTGCGGAAGGTAATCGAGCTTTTATCGCCAGCAATATGGACTTCATCAGCCAGATTAATTGGCAAATCTTCAGGCCACTGCTCCTCCACAATCTCCTTATCCTCATAAAACACCTGATCGTTAAAATCTAGAGTGTCTTGAAGCGGCGCATCTTTATCAAAATTGCGACAAATTGGCACAAACAATCGCGTTTTACGGGCTGAAACTGGTGAAGCGGCATTTAGTACATGTAATTGCCCATGGGGAAAGAAAACAGTCAACTTGGCTGTAAAGGGAAGCCACACTTCAAACAGTCGCCTCCATAGAAAGTCAGGCGGAGCCAGATGTTTCATACCATGAGCATAGTTACTAACACTACTAACATAATCAGCGCGAAAACCATTAACAGTCTGCTCGACAGGGTAATCTGGAACTTCTGGATTATCCTCCTCTCCAAAGGACTTAGCATGAATAAATGCAAAGTGGCTTACATCTAAAAAGCCCTCTACTTGTCGCCCCGCCGCCGCATTAATATCTACAGAAGCTGGCAATACCTGAAGGTAATCAGGATCATCCCATTCACTCATATCTGGAAGAGGTAGAGGTCCATTATCAATTAAGCGTGTCCATACCAAGCCATAACGCTCTATAACGGGATAGGTCTGGAGCTTGAGACGTGCAGGGATTGTGGCTTCAGGCTGAGCAGGAATGCAAACACATTTAGCACTGCGATCGTATTGCACGCCATGATAAGGACAAACGAGGCGATCGTTCTCAATCCAGCCCAGACTCAAGGGCGCACCTCGGTGCAGGCACAAATCCCGTGCAACAACGATTGTGCCATCGGAGACTCGATAAATTACTAATCGCTCATCTAGTAAGCGAGTGCCATAGGGTTTTTCGGGTGTGATTTCATGGGAGAACGCGACAGGATACCAAAATGGCGCAAGTGCTTGCCAGTCAGTGGGACTAAAGGTGCAATTACGCGGCAAAGTTACTTCTTGGGTCGCTACCATAAAAACGTCACTCCTATGCTCAAGTCAATAGCGATGACGTTACAATGAGACAAAATTCTATTCTGTATAATCCTGCACGAATGACTTGCTCTGTTGCTATGCTATATATTATTTTGGATACATTTTTGGGAAATCGATATGAGTTGTTGTAGGTTGCAACTCATTAAGCAATTATAATAGAAAGCTAACCTGCTCTCAGCAAAATCACAGTTTGATTACTGTAGTAAGAAATATTGTTTAGAATATTTTCCTGCATTCCTTGGTGTACAATTTCTTCTTTAGTTGTTTCCAAGACAATCACATCGCTGCCATCTTGTTGAGCATACTCCAAAATCGCTCTAGCAATAGAATTTCCCGTTGAACCTCCGTCAATAGGAGCGGTGACAATTTCCACATTAAAGAGCATCTTGGCTAAATAAGCTGCCTTATCTAAATATTCCAATGCGATCGGATGAGGATTTTTGCTATCCAGATCAAAGACTTGGCAGAAAGTAATCATCGGTTTATGACCAAGTTTAAGCAGAGATGGAAGAAATTGGATCGTTTTGTTAGCATTAAATCCTGCTCCCATTATCGGTATCAGCCAGCGCTCAAAGTTCTTTTGGATACTTAGTTTAACTAACATCACATCACAGTCTGCATGACGAACTACAATGTCTACTAAACGATTAAACCTATTCCCTATTGCTTTAGGATTAACTTTCCCATCCATCAACATTAGGTTAATATGATAATCTCTAATCACTTCTAGAATCGCCTCAGACTGGTCGTGAGCTAATCGAATTTGCGTATGCACTGGCACTTCCCAGACCTGTCCTAAACCCATTGCCGAACTTAGCAAGTTTTTTGCCATGCTTGTTTTGACGGATATTTCGCTCAAAGATTGATGGCGTGGCACAACCACTATGTGCAGCACTTCTACTTCATAGTGGCGATCGTGGGCGATCGCCATAGCTATTTTCAAAAGTGATTCTGCGGATTTAAAATTAACGATTAGAACCAATAATCGCCCCTCTCCAATCTCCGATGTACGATTTTGATAGACAATACGCGACTTTTCGACCTTGTTACTGATTAAATCTTCTCTACCGTTTAAATAGGCAGCTTCAACGCGAATAATATCACTGCGGGTAATAATTCCCACTAATCGCCAGCCATCAACTACAGGAATACTGCTAAGATTATGCCGATCGAATAGATGTAAAACATGACCTAAGGTGTCTGATGGGGCTATCCGAATCGGCTCATGGGTCATAATTGTTGACAAAGTAGTTTTGTTGGTTAAACCACGTTGCGTCGGATTTGCAATATCTATTTGAGAAATCATTCCTACTAACCGTCCCTTCCTTAAGACGGGAAATGTGCGATGGGAAGACTGTGAAAATGTTTGAATTGATTCTTCTAAGGTCATATCACTTGAAAGTGTCTCAACTTTAGACTGCATAACCTGTGATGCTGTCAATGCTGTCCAAGGTTTCTGGTTGCGCGTTAATTCCTCTAAATGGATTCCTTTTGCTGCTAATTGGCGATCGTAAAGTGAACCTACTTCCATCTTTTCGGCAACTAAATAGGATGCGACCGTACCAATCATCAAAGGTAAGACTAGATTAAAATCTGTGGTCATCTCAAAAACAATTACTACAGCCGTAATGGGAACCCGTGAAACTGCACAGAAAAAAGCTGCCATACCAACATGGGCATAGGTTGTTGCCATACCTAATCCCAGAAAATGGAATTGGAGACTGCCAATCAAATAGCCCAACGCCGAACCAAGTGTCATTGAAGGAATCAGCAACCCTCCAGGAGCACCTGCTCCTCCCGCCAATACAATTAGGCAAAACTTAACGCAAAATACTAGAAGAACCAAATGCCAATCTGCCTCGCCACTCAACAGCATTTGCCTCAATCCTGCATTATCTCGAAATACATTAGGCAAAGTTGCTAGTGCGATCCCAGCAAACATTCCCGCTAGACCAACTCGCCACGCTAAAGAAACAGGAAGAAAACGTCGATAAAACAATGTACTGCTGAGAATACCTCGATTAAAGAAAACACCAAATCCTCCCGCTAAAACTCCTAATAGCAAGTAAAAAGGAATTTCTGGCAGGGCAAAACTGGCATGGGTAGCCGTGAGATGGGAAATTAGCTCTAGACTGTGAGAACCACTGAGTCGAGCGATCGCGGAAGCCACAAAGGATGCCAAAATAGCCGTTCCTAGAGTAATTCCCGATACATCTTGGAGCAGTTCTTCGACTACAAATAACACACCTGCGATCGGTGCATCAAAGGCGGCGGCAAGCCCTGCTCCTGCCCCTGCGGCGATTAATTGACGACGATGCTCGGGGGAAGTAGGAAACCATTGGCTCAATTGATTGGCAAGAGCTGCGCCGATTTGCACGGTTGGTCCTTCACGACCTAATGGCATTCCTGCTGCCAATACTAATGATGTACTCACCCACTTGACGATCGCCAGCCAGAGATTTAATGGCATTGGCACATTAGCTAAAACTGCCTTCACCTCCGCCATACCACTACCACTAGAGCCAGGGGCAACATCTTCAAC
>CAIJEA010000173.1 GCA_903819605.1 uncultured cyanobacterium
CCCCCCCCCCCCAACTCTCTATGGGTTTTGGTCTACTGCTCAATTTATTGTGAATTCTTTGCTACAAACTTGCTAAAACTTGTTTTGCTGTTTGAATTTGATCGTTGCTAAAACCTGCTTCGTTTAGAAAGTTTAAAAAGTCTGGGCTACGATATCTAGCATCGACACCGATCGCCTCTCGAAATGTTTGTTTTGCACTAGGCTGATTGCCAGATGTCCATTGGGCGATCGCCATTGCTACGAAAGGGTGGGGATTAGTGGGTTCAAGTTCGGTCGCTTTTTGGGCATAGGCGATCGCCAAATCATTTTGCTTTAAGCGTTGATAGGCAAGACTGAGATTATAGTGAGCAATCTCGTTATCAGCTTTAAGGAGCGCTGCCCAACTATGCAAAACAACGGCTTGTGGTAAGTCTCCGCGCACAAGGTAGACAATACCGATCGCATTAAATGCTTGTAGTGAGGTTGGTGATAAATAAATCGCTTCCCACAGTGATACGGCAGCGGCATCATGTTTTTTAGCAAGGTGCTGTGTCCAACCTAAAATAATGCGTCCATCAAGATTGCAGGGATCGAGGTTGACCGATTTTTGCAAAGAGGCGATCGCCTCATCAAATCGCTCTTGCTTGCGATATGAAATTCCTAGTTGTCGATACTCTTCGGCAGCTTGCTTATTGACTTGGGTCAGTTTTGGTGACAGTGCTGAATCAGCTTTAGGCTTGATCGCGATCGCAGGTAATACAGGTGTGATGCTGTTTATAAGTATTAGTAAACCTACAGTAGATTTCGATAAAACTAAACCCATATTTTTTATAACTGAAACTTTCTGCGTGTCGGTTATAAAAAATATGGGTTTAGTTTTGTTCGCTGTTTGCTGTAATAAGCTGAAGCTTTTAGATAATCTTTTCAAGACAAGTATTATCCTCAAAATAAATAAGGGTTCTGCAACTTAATAAAGAACCAGTATTTTTTGTGGCGCAGCTTCGCCTCGCCACAAAAAATTGATTCTTTATTTTACTGCAAGTCCCTAAGGTTCGCTTTGCGAACCTTATTTATTCTATCTGCTGGCAGTAAGTTGTCGATATGCTCTTGAAACCAGTTTGTCATCTACAAATGTGGCGTTCATGCTTAAGTCTGGACTTGACCAGCTAACAATCACAGCACGATCTCCGAACTTGCGATCAATTCCTAAAGGTTTACCTTCAGCTCCTAGGATGCTAGCCACTTGGTCATACCGCATTCCCCGACCTAAACAAACATAGTTTTTTAGAGATACCGCAGGATTGCCACATCGGTATTGGATATTGGTCATGGTGGTATCTTGGTGCTGTTTTGGCAACAGTGCTAAATTTATCGTTGGACCTGAAAGTACTTCAGTTAGCCAATATAAACACAGGAGTAACACTCCAAAAATCAGCACATCTTCAATTACGGCACGAACCAAATTACGCTGATGGCGACGTTTGATTTGTTGAGCTTTTTCCTTTGTCCAAGTTTCCCAAGGGAAGGTATCAACCCATTGAATTGTGTCGTTAAACTTAGCGATCGCTGTAGTACGAACAGCATTGAGTGCGCCTTTAGGATCGCGAATAGTGATACGACTTGTGGTACGCGCTGCTTCTAAAGTCTTCGGCGCAAGTAACCAACCACGAATACTGCGAATAAGATTGCTTGCTTTCGATTTGCCGATAGCAAGCGAACTTGCTTTATCCTTACGAGCGACAGAACGTCTACCATCATTTCGCACAATCGCGCTTTGGGGAAGAGGTGTGGGTGCAGCGATCAATGGAATGTCTCGTCCTTGCGCTAAGATCGGTACAGCTTCCCCAACTGTATAAAATTCCCATTCAATGCGCCGTACACCAATTAGTTGTAGGCGATTAAAGTACCGGTCTATGCATTGCGTAAATTCATTTAGGCGATCGCGATTGGAGTTAGAAGCGATCAACGTAAAAGCAATGGATAGAACTTGCTGTTCAAACTTAAATTCTGTTTGCTCAGCAGCTACTAGATCCATATAATCGGAAGCAAGACTAGTCAGAACATGCTGCAACTTCTGCCAAGCTTGTCTATCTTCAAGATTTAATCGCACTGCTTTCATGATTTATCCTCATCTTAGACCCTAACTTGGTCTCAGTCTTTGGCAACTTGTTGAATATGTAGTTGCTCTGTTTGTAACAAGCCTGATGTTACCCAAACTCATAGAGTTTTTTAACAGCATCTATAAAACCAAATACTTAGGACAAAGTCAGAACCCTAGAAATAAATGGTGGCGCGAAGTGCCACCATTTATTTCTAGGGTTCTGACTTTGGTAAATCAGGAAACGCTTCGGCAACAGCAGGATAAACAATGTGACCATTTTGAATATTTACACCTTTTGCCAAGGAGCGATCGTGTGTAATTGCCTCTAGACCAAAATCAGCCAAAGCACTGGTATGGGGAAGAGTAGCATTTACCAAAGCTTGTGTCGCGGTCCAAGGCACTGCCCCTGGCATATTTGGCACACCATAATGTAGAATCCCTTCTGCTTCATAGATAGGTGTTGTGTGGGAAGTAGGATGTACAGTTTCGATGCAACCACCTTGATCGACAGCCACATCCACGATTACTGAATGCGATCGCATTTGTCTTACCAGTTCGCGTTTTACTAAAGTTGGTGCACGTTTACCAGTAATTAACACTGCCCCAATTACCAGATCCGCAGAAATAACGGACTCGGAAATATTACTAGCATTGCTATATAGCAATTGCACCCGTGAACCAAATAGTGACTCTAGTTCGCCAAGGCGTTGTAAATTAACATCTAAAATAGTTACCCTTGCACCTAAACCGATCGCCATTCTTGCTGCCTCAGTGCCAACTACGCCGCCACCTAGCACTACTACATGCCCCGATCGCACCCCTGGGATACCGCCTAATAATACGCCACTACCTCCCTGCTGTTTAGTCAGGTAATGTGCTCCAAACTGTACTGATAAGCGTCCTGCTATGATGCTCATCGGCACTAGCAAAGGCAATTGTCCACTGTCATTCTGGACAGTCTCATAGGCGATGCAGGTTGCACCCGACTTGATTAGCGCCTCAGTTAACTGGCGATCGGCGGCGAGATGTAAGTAAGTAAATAAAATTAATTGGGGATGTAATAATGCATATTCACTTGGCAAAGGCTCTTTGACCTTGACAACCATGTCTTGGGCGTAAACTTCTTGTGGTGTAGTGACAATTTTTGCGCCAGCCAGAATATATTCATCATCACTAAAGCCAGAACCAAGCCCTGCATTTGTCTCTACAAAGATTTGGTGCGATCGCGCTGTCAATGCTACTACTCCAGCAGGCGTAAGTCCTACTCGAAACTCACGATCCTTAATTTCCTTCGGTACGCCAATTTTCACTGCTATGTCTCCTACAAAAAATCAAGAGCCTGTCTAATCTAAATTATCAGGGAAAGTGGAACAGCAAATATCCACTATTCTTAGACTATAGCCAAGTAAGTTAAGACATAAACCCCAGAAGATAGTTGCTGTGCAAAGCGCCACAACTATCTTCTGGGGTTTATTGCTATATCTAAGTTATGTGTCTATTTACCTTTCATTTTGCGATCGCCATAGAGCACTTACTAATAAGTCAACATTAATTGGTTTGCTAATGTAGTCGTCCATGCCAGCAGACAAACATCTCAGGCGATCGCTATCCATCGCATTTGCTGTCACAGCAATAATGTAAGGTCGCTTCTGTAAGTCTGAATCATTGACAATATTCTTGGTTGTTTCAATCCCGTCCATCTCAGGCATTTGTACATCCATCAGAATCACGTCATAATTACGCTCACGGATCAACTCTAAAACCTTTAAACCATTAATAGCGATGTCAATTTCGTAACCTAATCTATTAAGAATTTTACGAACAACTAATTGGTTAAGAGAATTATCTTCAGCTAATAGAATATTTAATGGTAGTGTTTGCGCTAAAGTTCGATCAAAAGTTTGTTTGCCACCATTAGCCAAAATATTATTTACAACAATATTTTGACTGTCATTTTGGCTGTCATGAGACTTAGCTTTTACGACTTCTAAACGTACCGTAAATCGAAAAATACTCCCAACACCACGTTGACTACTGACAGAGATCTTACTACCCATCATTTTTATGATTTTCTGACTAATTGCTAATCCTAATCCTGTTCCTTGAACTTTGAATTGTGTTTCTCCTGCTTGCTCAAATGGCAAAAATATAGATTCTAATTTATCAGGTTCAATTCCTATACCAGAATCTTCTACTTCAAAATCAATCAGAATGAAAGAATTTGGTGATTCAATGTTACATCTCTCAGATTTATTGGGACTAACTCGAAAAATAACATGACCTTTATTAGTAAATTTAATTGCATTACTGAGTAAATTCAATAGAGTTTGTCGGAGCCTTTTATCATCCGTTCTGATTAATTGCGGTATTTCTTGAGAATAATAATATACAAAATCAATTTTTTTCTGATTAGCCTGTACTTTAATAATTTCAACTAAATCTTTAAGCAATATTGATAAATTTACATCTTGTATATGCAATTCCATCTTGCCAGATTCGATTTTAGCAATATCAAGAATGTCATCAATTAAGTTTAGTAAATGCGTTCCTGACTGACAAACTGTTTGTATATCTAGTTTCTCTTGATCATCTAGATTGTTTGATTCTTGTAAAAGCTTTCCTAGTCCCAAAATCGCATTGAGCGGGGTTCTTAACTCATGACTCATATTTGAAAGAAATTCAGTCTTCGTGCGATTTGCCTCTTCTGCGACTTTCTTTGCCTCGGTTAGTGCAAAATTTTTCTGCTCTAACGTTAAGGCTGTTTCTTTTAGGCTGAATTTATTGGCTTCAAGTTGTATAGATTTATCGATTAATCTTGTTTTTGATTTTTGTAAATTGGCGATCGCCTGTTGCTTCTCGGACAATATAGCAATTAAGCTTAATGTGGTCACAACAATAACAACAATAAAAGACTGTAATAAAATCAATGAGTTATGAGTATGCTGAGCAAATGTCCCTAAACCATTTACAGTACCTAAAACAGCAATCATCGTAATGACAACAATTAAGCTTGTTGCTCCAAACTTTCCAAATCTTAGTACTGCCCATACAAGACAAGGAATTAATATATATTCCAAGTCATAGGCTTGATAAAAAGAAACAAAACTGAGACAAGTCACAATACCAAGTAAAATAATCGCTTCAAAAACTTTCCACCGACTTATCAGCAATACTTGATTCTTGTTATTTATAGTTAGCTTAGAAGTATTTTTAATAATCTTGAAATATAACTCGTACCAACTTAGAATTGCTGGCGTAAATATGCATATTCCTGCAACATTAGAAATCCACCAAGTTAGCCAGACTCCCCAAAACATAGACCAAAGTACTTTGCCCCCCAAGCAAAGACAAATCACTCCTGCGGTAGCATTGATCGTTGGTGCGAAAGCGGCAGTTAAACCCAAGAATTTATAAACATCATCTAGCCTTCTAAAAGGAATTCGCGACTTAACTGTTTTACGTAATAAGTAGTTCCCAACCCCAGCTCCTATCGTAGTCCCGATCGCTATTCCTAAAACCTGTAGGATCGAAGTAATCGCTAAGTAAAGGTTCTCGCCATTAAAAAAAGCCCAGATATTTGCTAGAAAAGAACCAATTAAAACTCCCGGTAAAATCTGAAATCCAAAAACTAGAACTGCTGCTGTTGCAAACCCATCAGGTGACCAGACAGGTGTAACGGATTGAGGCGTAGCTGCCACATGTCGCGAAAGTTCAGCCGTTCCATAGTAGATTAGAGCCAGTATCACAATCGCTAGAATACGCGGCAATGGCTTTAGGCGTTGCTGTGAAAGAACCAACATTTTTTCCATGCCTATGCATTAGAGATTGTAAATTTAGGGCATCTGCTAACTACTAAATTTAAGAGTTTGATAGTAGACTCAACAAAAATAAATTGCTTTAGCTCTCCTTAAAAGTATCTTTCAAAACAGTACGGGCTGCTAATTGACTTCTAGTCGAAGACAAAATTTCAGCTTCACGCCGCAACCTTGCCGCAGTATCACAGGTTTCTAGCAATGATTGCTGCTCTAAACTAGCACCTTGAAAATTACTCGCTACCCAATAGGACAATTCGATTGGTCCACGGGGTATTTTGGGTAAATCAATTTCTTGATCGGTGAGTTTTTGGGATAAACGAATCACGTCATTGAGAAGCTCACGTACTTCTGTAGCTAGCAAGTATGGTGCATCACTACTCGGCTCATCTTCAATCCACTCAACTAATCCCACGCGATAAGGGGTTTCGCGTACATACTCTAGGACTCGAAAGCGTTGTTGTCCCGTAGTCAATATTTTAAAGCGATCGTCTGGCAATCGATGATATTGCAAGATTTGGGCAACACAGCCGACATTGGCAGGCTTACCTGTCTCCGAGTCCCACATCACGACACCAAAGCAGCGATCGCTCTCTAACACTGTATTGATCATCATGCGATAGCGATATTCAAAAATATGTAGTGGAAGAGACTGCCCAGGAAACAATACCAACTCTGGTAAGGGAAACAGAGGTAATTCGCGAACTGAAATCGATGATGAAGTCATTGTTGCTAAACTTGGCACTAGTTAAGACGTTCTACCTAGTTTAGCTTGAGATTTAGATAGATTTAATGCAATCCTGATGACTTGAGCCGCAGCACCACAATAAAGTTGCAGACTAAATCATTGAAATTGGTTATTTGGAGATATTAGTTAGGGACGCGCGGTAAAAGAAACCTTAGTCTGATTTCATAGAAATTAGTTTGCAGCCAAGATCTTGATTTTTGGGTTTGTTCACCTCTTACATCATTTCCTCTGGAGTTTCTTGATCCCGAACCCGATAGCGAAACCTTGCTTGTTGAATGCATGGACGCATTTGTTCGTATAGTTCTCGCACATCAATTGGTAAACGCTCTAAAAGAACTTTAGGAGCTGAAAGATCGCGGGTTAGCAAAAGTATATTTCCTGTCCCCATAATGCGCTGATTTAGAGGTTTCTCTAAGTGGATGTCATCAATTTGATAGACTTCTAGCGTCTCTATATTTCTGGAAAAAATCCCAATTTCTATGACAATCCTTTGTGAAGTAATCAAATATTGGGTGTTGGTCGATCGCAACCAAAACCAAATTGCACCGATCCCTAAAGTGAAAATGGCTATTAATAACCTAGTCACACTACCTAAAACCGCAGGATGACCTTTAAAGAGAATGCGCTCATCGGGTAAGGGTATTTTTGCCATGGACATGAATGTTTCCAATAAAAGAAATTGGTGCAATTAAAACTTGCAATTAAAACTTGCATCAATTATGGTAACGCCTTAATTATGTTTTTTTGTCGATAGGCTTCTGCGATTTAGTAAAGAACCAGATTTTTTGTGGCGCGGCGGAGCCGCGCCACAAAAAATCTGGTTCTTTATTTTACGGCACGTCCCTTATAGCGATCGCAACCAATAAAAAAGAGGCAGTGCTTTGCACTACCTCCTTTTCTTAAAGTTTATGGGTTATCTATTCTTCTGTGCCCAAACACGGATTGGCATACCCCAGACATAGATAAAGCCTTCAGCAGCTTTATGATCGAATTGATCGGCACTGGTGTAAGTAGCCAAGTCTTCATCGTAGAGGGAGTTAACCGACTGACGACCAACGATGATCGCGCTGCCTTTATGGAACTTGACGCGCACGATACCTGATACGCGCTCTTGGCTGCTATCAATGAAAGCATCAAGGGCAGCCTTGAGGGGGCTATACCAAAGTCCGTTATAAATCATCTTGCCATAGGTGTCTTCGACTCCGCGCTTGTAATGGGCAAGATCGGAAGGCAAAGCAAGGCTTTCAAGATCGCGATGGGCATGGATCAAGACCAACATTGCGGGAGCCTCATAGATTTCACGAGACTTGATCCCCACTAAGCGGTTTTCCACCATGTCGATGCGTCCCACACCGTTGTTACCAGCGATCGCATTCAGTGCGGTAATCAATTCCACAGGTTCAAGAGCTTTGCCATCGATGGAAACAGGAATCCCTTTCTCAAAGCCAATTTCTGTATAGGTTGGCTCGTCAGGGGTATCGGCTATCGCCTTGGTCATCGCATAAATTTCTTCAGGTGGCTCATTCCACGCATTTTCGAGGGGGCCCGCTTCGATGCTGCGACCGAGCAAGTTGCGATCGATACTGAATGGCGAAGACTTCTTCACTGGTGAAGCGATCCCAAACCTTTCGCCGTAGGCGATCGTTTCTTCGCGGCTCATACCCCACTCACGGGCAGGAGCAAGCACTTTAATATCTGGATTAAGAGCGGCGATCGATACATCAAAACGCACTTGGTCATTGCCTTTACCCGTACATCCGTGGGCTACAGCATCTGCGCCATATTCTTCGGCAGCTTCTACCAAGATTTTGGCAATTAGAGGACGCGCTAGAGCCGTTGTTAAAGGATAACGATTTTCATAAAGTGCATTGGCTTTAATCGCAGGGAAAGCATAATCTGTGACAAATTCTTTAGTTACATCTCTGACCAGAGAGACTGATGCTCCTGAATCCAGAGCCTTTTGTTTGATGGGATCTAACTCATCGCCTTGTCCTAGGTCTGCTGCAAGGGTAATGACTTCTTCAACGCCCCATTCTTGCTTGAGATAAGGAATACAAACAGATGTATCAACGCCGCCTGAATACGCAAGTACGACTTTTTTCGCCCGACCCATGAATCTCTCCTGAACCCATTGCTAAACCTAAAAAAGTAGCCCGGGTACTACGCCTATCTCAAGCATCCCTTAGTGCTGCTGTCTTCCGACCCTGACACGATTCGGGCGTTGCGATCGCATAGATCCGAGCCATCTATAAGATTAGCACTAAGCGGGAAAGTTAGACTAATTGTTGGCAAATCCACACATAATTTTTTCGTTGATTGTTTGTTTGCATGGGTTTCAATGCTTACTTAAAGGACGCGCAGCAAAATAAAGAACCAGATTTTTTGTGGCACAGCTCCGCTGTGCCACAAAAAATCTGGTTCTTTATTGATCGCAAAACCCTAACC
>CAIJEA010000174.1 GCA_903819605.1 uncultured cyanobacterium
TCGTGACGTTTGACGCTCAAGAAATCATGTAAACGCCACATATCGTCTATTTCGGTCAAACTACTAGCCCTATGGCGGACTGAATCAATAAGAGCGCTAGTTTCCCGTTTATAGGCAATGTCAAAAGCTTGCCGAGCTACATCTTCCTCAATTTGTGTCCAACCAGAATTCATCACTTGCATTATCAAAACCAGAAAGAAAAGATTTATTTATGTTAAGAATAATAACAACTTATGTCAGGTTGTAACCATTACTACTAGATTTCTTTGTTTTTCAAAATCTATAGCTATTAGGGAGTTGACTTTAGTGACACCTTGTAGGTAAGCAATCACTAAAAAAACAAGAGAGTTACGGCGCGGAGCGCCGCAACTCTCTCATGCTTTTCATGTCTTAACTTATTTGGCGATGTCGAATACATGTTTAAGTTCTGCCAAGCCGCGATCGCGAGTCATGATTGGTCTATATCCAAGCTCTTCCCTTGCTTTGCGATCGCTAAATGTGACCTCTTGACCGATTAGCCTTACCATCGTGCGCGTAATCGGTGGCTCATCTTTAAATTTTGCAATTCGCCAAACTATTTCTATTAATCCCGCCATATTCCAAGCCAGCCATCTCGGCATACTTAAGTTATTTACCTTTACGCCAGCAATTTGCATCAAAGTTATAATCCAATCACGAAACTGCACTACATCTCCATCGCTCAGAAAATAAGCTTGTCCTCCTGAACTTCTCTCGGCTGCCAAAATCGCACCATGACAGACATTCATCACATGGGTAGTCATGTATGGATAGTTACCACCGTCAATCCAGACAAATTGTCCAGTTTTTACAGCCTTAATAACTTGAGGTAAAGCGCGATCGCCATTACCCCAAATCCAAGATGGGCGAACTACAGCAGTTCTAAATCCGATTCTATTTGCAGCGATTACTCTTTGTTCTGCAATGCTTTTTGTCGCGATGTAAGGAGAGAATTTCGGTCGTTGAAGTGGAGATGATTCGTCAATTTGAGATAGAGGTTGATGGTCAAAAACAGAAGCCGAAGCTCCTATCTGCACAAAGCAAGGTACTTTTGCGGCTTGTGCTGCTGCTAACGTACATTCAGTTCCCATCACATTGGTTTTATAGAAGTCTTGGTATTTCCCCCAAGTACTTAAAAAACCTGCAATATGAAACACTACATCACAATCTTGCATTCCCAAAATCATCGCTTGTTCGTTAAGCAGATCGCCTCGGACTGCCTTAGCGCCTAGTTCCATTACTATTTTTGCTGCTTGCTCAGATCGCGCTAAAGCAACCACCTTATCTCCGCGATCGCGTAACATCTGGATCATGCAGCGACCAACAAACCCAGAACCACCTGTTACAAAGGCTTTCATTGAATGCTCCTATTTACATATTCATAACATTAGGGTTTTGACCAGCGATCGCCATAGGCGATCGGGTAGTAGAGAATGTAGTAGCAAAAACATTTCACCATGGGGAGAATAACGCAGCTTTTGAGAGCGATCGGTGGCAGCTCGATAGATCGATTTGGCAACTCCATCGGGTTCTGGCAAGGAATCGTTAATTTTGTACATAAACTTCTGAACCTGTGCGATCGGCTTTTTATATTCAGGATGAATAGCCCATGTCGCACCGTGATTGATAAAATTAGTTTTAATTCCACCAGGTTCAATAATCTTAATGCGAATTCCCAGTGGTTCTAGCTCAAATCGCATGGCTTCAGAAATTCCTTCAACTGCCCATTTTGTGCCGTGATAAGACGCTGTCATCGGAAACCCAATCCGCCCGCCAACTGATGCAACATTGATAATCGTTCCTGACTTTTGCTGTCGAAATATCGGTAGAATTGCTTGCATAGTAGAAACCACACCAAACACATTTGTTTGGAATTGTTGCTGTAATTCTTCTGTTGTCACTCCTTCAATTGGCCCCATAAGCGCATAGCCAGCATTATTGACTAATACATCAATCCGACCAAAATGCTTGAGGGTTTCCGCGATCGCCGCATTAATAGTTGCAGGATCGTTAACATCAAGGAGTGGGAAAATAATTGATTTGTTACTTTCCAAATGTGTCTTATTAGGCGATCGCATAGTTGCCGCGACATTCCATCCCTTTTGCAGAAAATATTTTGCAGTTGCTTCACCAATTCCACTGGAAGCTCCAGTAATTAGAACTGTCTGATCCATGAATGATTTCCAAGAAGTTTTAAGTTAGTCATTCGCAAGCATAAACTGTGGACTATACTCCATAGTCAAGAGGTGATTTTAGGATTTGAGTGAATATCATGCTAATAGGTGAATTGGCGAAGAAAACAGGCTTGACAAAGGACACAATTCGCTTTTATGAAAAAAGAGGACTGATTGAGTCACAAGAACGTCAAGCAGGGATGAGAACCTATATGGACTTTAGTCCAGAAATGCTAGATCGAGTCGCCATGATTGCCCAAGGTAAATCTTTAGGATTTACGCTCAGTGAGATGAAACATCTAATGGATACTTGGGGAAATATGGAGATGCCGATCGCCGAAAAGTTAAAAATTATCGACAGCAAACTCTATGAGATAACCGATAAAATGCAACAACTTGAACAGATCAAGAACTATCTAACTACTAAACGCAACAGAGTTATCCAAGAATCAGAAATTGAATCCTTTGTTAACCGTAATCCATCTAAACAAGAGGATTAAAAATCTGTTGACTGATGCGAGCAACGAGCTTCGCAATAACAGCACGAGGTAATAATCTTGGTAAGACTAATGATTCAAAGGTGTTTCTAAACCCAGGAATCACATAATGACGATTTTGCTCTAAGGCTGATAGTGCTACAGTAACTACTTTTTGTGGTAAATGCTTTCTCAGTCTGACATCTTTTCCCATAGTGTTAAAGAATTCTGTATCTGTAGCTCCCGGACATAGCGCCAGCACTTTAATTCCTCGTTGCAGATACTCAGCCCATAATGATTCACTAAAGGAAAGAACAAATGCTTTTGTAGCAGCATAAACAGATTGATAGGCTAGTGGATAAAAACTAGTTGTTGAACCAACGTTGATGACTACGCCTTCTCCCTTCGCTAACATACTTGGAATAAAAGCATGGGTCAAATCAACCATTGATAGGACATTGACCATCACTTGCTGATGATCTTTCTCAGGTGCTATGGTTTCAAAACTTCCATTAGTACTAAAGCCTGCATTATTGATAAGCATATCCACGGATAATCGTCGATTTTGAGTCTCCTCGTACAGATAAGAAGCCATATTCTCCTTGCTAAGATCAACTGCGATCCCTTCTGCTCGAATGCCATAAAGATCTTGTAGTTCAATTGAGAGCGCTTTCAGCTTTCTCTCTGAACGTGCTACCAATATCAGATTCATACCCTTTTGAGCCAATGTACAAGCAAAAGCTTCACCGATCCCGCTAGAAGCTCCTGTAATTAGAGCTGTTTTACCAGAATATTTCATTGTTTTACCTCCACTTTCAGCGATTTGTTTGATCCTTTCCATTACCTTGGGTAATGCTATCCGAAACCGCCTTCCGAGTAGAAAGCCAAAAATCGGGGGAAAATTGTTTTTGCGAGAGATATTCTTAGGTAATCTCTATTTAGCGATTACCTAAGAATGTAAAATATTGACACTGACAATATAAGCCAAAGATATTGACACTGTCAATATCTAAAATTGATTATGCCTAAATATCATCACGGCGATCTCCGCAATACTCTTGTGGCGATCGCCACAGAACTATTAATTACAGAAGGGATACATACCTTAAGTTTGCGAAAAATAGCCCAAAAAGCAGGAGTCAGTCATAATGCACCCTATATGCACTTTGCAGATAAAGAAGCAGTGCTAGTAGCGATCGCCTTAGAAGGATTTCGACTACTTTCTGAAGAAATCGAAGCAGCGATCGCTGTCGTTGGTGACAATATTCGCCAGCAGTTACTAGCACTCAGTCATGCCTATGTTAAATTTGCGATCGCTCATCCTAACCATATTCAAGTTATGTTTTGTGCCTATGATGAGGCTAAGTATCCAGATTTATGTACGGCATCACAGTTAGCTCTACATCGATTATTAACAATTGTGCAAGCGGGACAGGAGAATGGAAGCTTAATTAAGGGTAATTCCTATGAAGTAACCAAATCAATCTGGGCGATGGTACATGGTATTGCAGCTATCTCAATCGCTTATAAAACTTCAATTATGTTGCCAGAGAAAAATACTACTGAAGATGCTGTATCCGCAATGGTTAATCTTTTGTTTGATGGAATCTCAAGACATAGTAATGCTTGAGGAAAATCAACTTTCCTATATTGTGAATATGAATTTAAATATTGACCGCAACTTCAGTTAGGTTAATTACTGATGTTACGTAGAACAAAGATCGTCATAATGTTTCCATGTCATCTTAAGAGAGGATTTGGAGACCAAATCCCTACATATTTGTAAAGGTAGGGGCTTGATCTCCAAGCCCCAATTTCAGCGTTCCACTACTTATCTATTACAAAAAGAGTGGCAAAATTGATATCCATTTTCGGCGACTATATAGCGACTAGCATATCAACTACCACATTAATAGTCTCAGGCTCCGTAATATTGCGAACGGATTCAGGTAAAGACTGTACAGAATTACGAGTGCATTGGGCGATCGCATCCAAATCGTCAAGAGACTTCAACAACTCGCCATTATGCATAATGCATTCTAATAAAGGTTGCTCGTTAGATTGAGGAAGTTCAGAAATATGGGTAAGGCGATCGCCTGTGATTACTCCATTCTCAAAACTGCGCCAGATTTGTTTGCGACCTGCGATCGATTGCTTACCGCTTGATTTTTTGGAAACAGGAATATTATCAATTTCTACTAGTTTATAAACTCCATTTACAGGCGCACCTGTAACTAGTTTTGTTCCGATGCCATAGCCATCAATGGGCACTCCCAATGACTTTAGGCGTAAAATTTCCGCTTCGTCAATATCGCCACTAGCGAATATGACGGCATCGGGAAGTAGTGCTTTTACTTCTTTAGAAACTGTTGCCATATCACCTGAGTCAATGCGAACTCCTTTTACTTGCATTTTGCCAGATCTAACTTTTTCGGCAAGATTTCGAGCAGCAGCGATCGTGTCGAAGGTGTCGATTAAGAGCGAACTATTAGGGAAGACTTGATGGAAGGCACTAAAGGCTTGGGCTTCACTTCCTTCCGTTGCATTCAGTGCCATGACCAATGCATGAGCCATCGTGCCGCTTGGTTGTCTACCGAGTTTAAGCGCGGCTAATACATTAGAAGTGGCATCCATGCCTGCGGCGAGTGCTGCCCTTGCTGCCCAGAGCGAGGCTTGAGGACTGAAGGCGCGTCTTGTGCCAAATTCTAAGAGGGTAATGCGATCGCCTGCTGCATCCCGCATTCTCGCAGCTTTAGTGGCAATTAGAGTTTGATAGTTGATTGTATTTAGAAGATAGGTTTCCACTAATTGCGCTTGCCAGAGTGGCGCTTCGATTCTTAAAAATGGTTCGTTCGCAAACATCGCTGTTCCTTCTGGCACTGCCCATAGATCGCCTTCAAAGCGGAAGTTTTCCAATAATTCCCAAAAACGGCGATCGGCATTAGCAAATATTCCCGTTGCTTGCAAAGCGGCGATTTGCTCGGAGGTGAAATGAAGATTTTGCAAATATTCCACGGCTTGAGCGATTCCCATCGCAATGAGATAGCCAAATCCTTCAGGAAGACGACGCACGAATAACTCAAAACTTGCTCGCTTGCAATCGCATCCTTCCCTTACATAGCAAGCACCCATCGTCAGTTGATAAAGATCGGTGAGCAGTCCATATTCATCCGTCGCAATATTTAGCGTATTGGATTTCAGGCTTACAGCAGGATTGGTAGTTATAGCGCTCATGACTTTGGTGGGGGTGGAGGCTGGTATATTTTTATTATAGTGTTTTTTACCAAAATTGCAAGTATTATTTTAGGCTTGCCAATAGTTAAATAATTTGTCCTAAATCATGTTAATCGTCATTTTGAAAGAAAAAATGAATAAGGTTAAAGGCTTTAATCTTAAACCCAAACATTTAAGTAATATACTAGTTATAGTAAATATAACTTTAAATAGTGGTTGCTATTTCAGTAAGAGTATGGCGTAACCAGCTATGGGTCGCACGATCGCGAGTGCTTTGATGCCAGCGCATAAACACCGAAAAATTTTCCATCGGCAATGGACAGGAAAAAACCTTTAGTTTTTGGTCTTTCGCAAAGGCGATCGCTACTCGTTCGGCTAAAGTGGCGATCAGATCGGTGCGAGCTAGAATTGAAGGAGCTACAAGAAAGTGAGGAATGGAAATAGTAATATTTCTGCTTAATTCTTGCTTTGCTAATAGGTTGTCAACTCGCCCAACCATATCTTCCTTTATAGAAGTTAATAGATGAGAAGTTGCGAGATATTCTTCTAAAGAGAGTGAATCTTTAATGAAGGAATGATTTTTACGGCACACGCAGACAAAGCGCTCTTGGAAAAGTAATTGTTCTTGATGCCAAGGAATCTGTTCGGGAAATACTCCGCAAATGAGATCGACTTTGCCATTGTCCAATAAATCAAAAAGATGCTGCCGATCTCCCGTTCTCACTTGGATTTTAAGATTGGGGGCAACCTGTTCTAATTTCTCTAACAGTGGCGGTAACAGCACAAATTCCACGTAGTCAGTCATGCCGATCGCAAATACGCGATCGCTAGTCATTGGATCGAAACTCTCTGCCGATGACAGCGCTATCTGAATCTGTTGCAAAGCTGGCTGAATCTGTTGGGCTAGAGCGATCGCTACGGGTGTGGGTTGCAAGCCAGACTTTGTCCTAATGAACAATTCATCTTTAGTCAGATAACGCAATCGTGCTAGAGCGTTACTGGTTGCAGGTTGACTTAAGCCAATGTGTTCTCCCGCACGAGTCACATGGCGATCGCGCATGAGCGCATCAAATACTACCAATAGATTGAGATCGATTTGGCTCAGACTAAAATTCATAGCATGAATGATTTTTATATAAATTATCCATTGGACAGATGAATAATACTCGATCCACACTTGATCTAGTAATTTTTGAGTCAATCCCAACATTCCATGAGCAAACAAATTCTCTTAATTGTTGCCAATCCTTCCACCTCAACGACTTTAGGGATTCCCGTTGGCTTCTGGGCTGCGGAATTGATTCATCCCTATGATGCATTTGTGAATGCAGGATGTCAGGTGACGATCGCTAGTCCCAAGGGCGGTAAAGTCGAATTTGATAGCTTGAGCGATCCTCGTGATGCTTCGGGTTATTCCAAGAATGATCTACTGTCACTGCAATACATCAATCAACCAGAATTTATGCAATTGCTGGAAAATACACCTGCGATCGCCGATCTAAATATCGATGATTTCGATGCGATCGTGGTCTGTGGTGGTCAATCGCCAATGTTCACCTTCCGCCAAGATCAAAATCTCGTACAGCTTTTTAGCAACTTCTATACAACGGGCAAACCAACGGCAGCGCTCTGTCATGGTACTTGTCTACTATTAGAAACTAAACTCTCTAATGGAGAATATTTAATTCAGGGTAAAACAATCACAGGTTTTGCCAATAGCGAAGAAGACTATGCGGATCAAGTTGTTGGTCAGAAAGTAATGCCTTTTCGGATTGAAGATGAAGCTAAACAATTAGGGGCTAATTTTGTGACTCAAGCACCGTTTTCCCCACATGCAATCCGTGATGGTAATTTGATTACAGGTCAGCAGCAAAACTCTGGTTCGGAAACTGCAAAATTAGTATTAGAAGCATTAGGAGTAACTGTATGAAAATTGCATTCATTGGCATTGGCAATGTTGGCGTTCGTTTAGCCGATAATCTCCAAAAACTCGGTCATCAAGTATTCATCGCCGCTCGCGATCCACAATCTAAGTCAGTTCTAGAAGCCACTGACCGCAATTCTGCCCTAGTTGTCAAATCACCTTTAGAAGCTGTCCAAGAAGCAGAAATTGTGTTTTTAGCAACTCCTTTTAATGCGATCGAGGCTGCGCTTACTCCCGTCAAATCGTTGCTGGATGGCAAAATTTTAGTAGATTGCACTAATCCCGTTGGCGCGAATTTATCGCATGGCTTGCAAAGTCAAACCTCTGGCAGTGAAACCGTTCAAGAATTTGTCCCTAATGCTCATGTGGTCAAGTCTTTTACTATCTATGGTTTTGAGAACTTTGAAGATAGTACCTATGCAGGCTATGGCGATCTCAAACCTGCAATGTTGATTGCAGGGAATGATAAGTCGGCAAAAGAGACAGTAAGTTCTCTCTGTTCGCAATTAGGATGGGAACCAGTGGATACAGGTAATCTATCCATGAGCTTGCATTTAGAACACATGACTTTGCTATGGATTCAGATGGCAAGAGTTCAAGCTAAAGGCGCAGGATTTGTTTGGGCAATGTTGCAGCGTTAGTTCTTACTGCCATTGTGTTTTGACTAAGAAATTTAGCATTGCTTTGTGGCGGATTTTGGCTGATTAATTCCTTACTCCTTGTCGTAATTTGAAAAATAGAATGTCGAGAAGACTCTAATAAATCAGCCTCAACTAAATGTGTTTTCGTCCAGCCAACACCATTATCAAAAGTTGATTGTTGTCTACTTGTAGCAACTCCAGAGCTATAGCATTAGTCAGTTATGTCAGGAAAAAAACAAAACCTAGGAGATAGTTGCGGCGCTTCGCGCCGCAACTATCTCCTAGGTTTTATGTCTTAACTTATTTGGCTATAGCTATAACAAACCTAAATCAATTTGCGAGGTTCGGTAAGGACTTCGACTTCGCTCAGAAAAAAGTTTACGCTTTCTGAGCAAAGTCGAAGTTCAATATAAATCAGTTAGGAAAGCTATCCAACTCGATAAATCCATGTGTAAAATAAAACTAACTAGAATAGTTTTAATCAAGCTAATAAATGTCTGCTATTCAGAATAAAACAACCACCCAAGCGGCAAATGAAAGTTTCATTCCTACTATGCGAGAACTTGCTAGAGCATACCAAGCGTTTTCCGCATATTCAGAAGCCCATGTGCGACAATTCGATCTCACTCCTGCCCAATTTGATGTGATTGCCTCACTTGGCAATACTAATGGGATGAGTATGGGAGATTTGGGAGAGAAAACTTTAATTACCAAGGGAACCTTGACGGGTGTGATCGATCGCCTAATCCAAAAACAATTAGTTGCACGCGAAACACCACCTGATAACCGTCGCAGCGTGATCGTACAACTAACAGCTAAGGGACAAGAGATTTTCGAGCAAGTTTTTCCAGCCCATATTGCTCATATTAAAGAGCGTTTTGAGAAGATCGAGCCATCGGAACTAGAATTGCTCAAAGTTTTACTAAGTAGGTTAAGACAGGCTTTTTAGAAATAAGTAGATGTCCATCCCCGTAAAGTTGCGCCTCTGCGGGGCGCAACTTTACGGGTTTAGGTAATTTATTTTGCACATCTATTTATTTGGTTGATTTTAATTTTTTTAAGGCTTGAGGAAGTTAAATCATCTATGAATCTTAATACTCAATAGTTCTAATTAGAACTATACTGTAAGGCAACAATCAATGAAGATTCCAATTCGCGATCCAGTTCCTCCTGTTTCACAATTTATGGATACTCTACCTACAATCTTTTTATCCCACGGAGCGCCAGATTTAGCCATTCGAGATGGTGTAGCCACAAAATTCCTACGTTCTATTCATCAGCAATTTCCTAAGCCAAAAGCTATATTAGTTATCTCCGCTCACTGGAATGCCGCCTCACCAACGGTAAGCGCAGCAAAACAGCCTAGAACCATCCATGACTTTTCTGGCTTCCCTGAAAAGCTTTACCAATTGGGCTATCCTGCTCTTGGCGCACCTGAACTTAGCGATCGCGTGGTCAGCTTACTCAACAACGCAGGTATTCCCAGCCATAGCCATCCATCACGCGGCTTCGATCATGGTGCTTGGACTCCGCTAATTCTGGCATATCCAGAGGCTGACATCCCCGTGACTCAGCTTTCCATTCAGTACGATCGCGATCCACTTCATCATTGGAAAGTAGGACAAGCGCTAGAACCATTACGTCATGAAGGAGTGTTGATTATTGGTAGTGGCAGCGCCACCCACAATCTTTACGCCTTTAATGCTGATTATGACGCACTTCCTCCCGATTGGGTGACCCAGTTTGATGAATGGCTCGCAGCAACAATCGAGAAAGGTAATTGGGACGATCTTCTTCAATATCGCAAACTTGCCCCTTACGCTAAAGAGAATCATCCAACAGAAGAACATTTACTACCTTTATTTGTGGCACTAGGAGCAGCAGGTTCTGCGGCAAAAGGCACACAACTTCATAGTAGCTATACCTATGGTGCTTTCAGTATGGCAGCTTATTCCTTTACTTAGCGATCGCATAGATTAAACTATCGCGAGAAAAAATGGTACTTGGTCAATTAGTCAACGGACATTTGCCACTGCTCGTAAGGAATGCGTGGTAAATCGAAGCGATCGCTTGTACGACAGTAATAGGAAGGAGATCCCATTCTGCCAATTGGATAAAAGCCATTAATGTGCAAGCGATCGCTAATCAGGCGATCGTCAACATGAAACATAACGACCTGACCAATGATTAGCGTGTTAAGTCCTAATGGTTGTTGGCTGTGGAGAATACATTCTAAACTTGCTTGAGCTTCGGCAACACGCGGAACCTTAACCCGTTTTGATGTTGCTCCGTGCAACCCAACTGCTGCGAGTTCACTTTCTTCAGTCGGGAAGTTAGCAGCAGAAATATTCATTGCCGTTAGTAAGTCTTCTGTAACTAAGTTGACTACAAATTCCTTACTCTCAATAATATTTGCCGCAGTATCCTTCATACTTCCGTCATCTTTATTACCAATGCTGATGATGAGGTATAGAGGACTACTACCTATTGCATTAAAGAAACTGAAGGGGGCAAGATTAATTACTCCCTGTATACTTTGTGTAGTTACCCAAGCGATCGGACGCGGAACCACAAGATTAGTTAACAGCTTATAGTTATCAGAAGGAGATGTTTCGTTTGGATCGATATGCATGATAGGCAGAAAACTTTTTGGTTACGTGAATTAAGATACTTTTATTGTAATAGCCACATAAAAACCAGACGAGAGGTGCGGTGCAGCGCGCCGCAACTCTCTTCTGGATTTTGGTTTTGTCCTAACATAACTGGTTACTGCTATAAAAAAATCAGTGGTTTATGCGAAATTTTAATTCGCGATCGCAAGTAGATAATATATTTACCATATCTCCAATGCGAAAAGGTTTACTCATAAAATCATTCATACCTGCTTCAAAGCAGGCTTGTCGATCTTCTGGCAATATATTCGCGGTTATGGCAACAATCCAAGGCTGATGTTCAAAGTTTTGGCGAATTTGTCTAGTGGCAGTCAGACCATCCATTTCTGGCATTTGCATATCCATAAGTATTAGATCGTAGATTTGTTTTTGCAGAATCTCTAGAGCTTCTAAACCATTATTGGCTATATCAATTCGATACCCAAATTTTTTAAGCATAACCATAGCGATTTTTTGATTGACAAGGTTATCTTCGACCAACAGAATACGCAAAGGAAATTTCTCTGCCATCTGAGGATCGACTTTGGCAAGAGATAGAGCCTGTTCTTGAGGTCGCTTGACGATCTCAGTGCTAGCTAATAGGGAGATCGAGAAGTAGAAAGTAGAACCTTGCCGATTTGTGGTGGTCAACCAATTTAATGGCGGATCGCCTCCAACGTGACCGCCACTTTCAACCCAAATTGTGCCTCCCATTAGTTCTACTAAACTTTTGCTAATAGCTAAGCCTAGTCCCGTGCCGCCATATTTGCGGCTAATAGAGGCATCAGCTTGGGTAAATGGCTGAAATAGATAGGCTAGCCGATCGCGATCGATGCCCATACCAGTATCTTGGATTGTAAACATCAGCTCATATTGATTGGACGGGCGATCGCTAAGCACTTGTTGACTACTAACCGCGATCGATACACTTCCACTTTTCGTAAATTTGATGGCATTTCCTACTAGATTTAATAAGATCTGGCGGAGGTGAGCGTCATCTCCGATAAAGGTCGTTAGAATATCTGATGGGATTGTAAAATCGAGTTGAATCTGCTTGTTTTCAGCTTGTTTAGTCAACAATTTACATACAGAGGACAAAATATCTCCTAATACAAATTCCCTTGCTTCTAGAGTTAACATCCCCGATTCAATTTTAGAAAAGTCGAGAATATCATTAATAATTGTGAGCAGAGCCTCGCCACTATGTTTAATAACTTGAACGAGATTGTGCTGTTCAGTTGTCAAATTGGTATTCTCTAGTAATTCCGTAATCCCTATTACACCGTTCATCGGAGTACGGATTTCGTGACTCATGTTGGCGAGAAATTCACTTTTTGCCTTAGTTGCTGCTTCTGCATCTTCTTTAGCCTTTGCTAATTGCAATTCTGCGCGTTTGCGATCGGTGACATCCCTAACAATCACCAAACATTCTTCGGTACCACAAGGAACTAGCCGAACCTCTTCATCACAGAGTTTACCATCCTTTAAGATTTGATGTTCCCAAACCCTTAGTTCTCCTGTTAATAGTGATTGCTCGATTTGTTGTAGCTCGTACTCAAACAAATCTGGAGGTAAGACTTCAGAGAGATTTGCCACAACGGGGAGAAATGTTCCAAGGTTATTATTATCTGGCGGGATAAAGTCATAACAAGAACCATCACGCCCAATCCTCAGAAGTAGGTCTGGGATGGCAATGAGAATGGCTCGGTTAGTTTCTTCACTCTGTCTGAATTGCTCTTCGACTTGTTTGCGATCGCTAATATCTACATGAACAAGCACTACCCCATATTGGGCTAGAGGAATAGGCGTTGCACTCACGCTGAACCATCGAGTTACCCCATCAGCACAGACAATTCCCGTTTCTACATTACAAACTGAAGTATTACTTTGCAAAGCTCGAACACAGGCATATTCTTCGATAGGCATCAATGAACCGTCAGGGCGAATAATATTGGGATCGGGTTGCTGTTGCGCGCATTCAATTTCGACCAGATTTGGCTTTCCTAAAATTTGCTCTGCGATAGTGTTGCTTTCGATTCTTATACCTACTGGATCGGTAATCGAGATCCCAATCGGTAATGTTTGGAAGAGAATCTTATACTTCTCTTGCGATTCTTGGAGA
>CAIJEA010000175.1 GCA_903819605.1 uncultured cyanobacterium
CGTTTCAGATATCGAAGACCTCTGAGGCTAGAACCATTGTACATCAAGCATTTCAGCTATTTAAGCTAGAGCACCTCCCCGAAACACCTATTGAGCCTTTGCATTAACCTCTATCTTTCATATGCTTTGGTCAGTTGTCAGAACTGGCATGGCAATCTATCTCGTATCAAGTGACAATGGAATAGGGTTCTTCCGAGCTTTTGGTGAAAGTGGACAATTTGAGTACTCCCGTCACCGTAGTCCGATCAAGGCACCGATCAATGTTATTTGTGGGCTTATTGCTTATTGTCATCAACCAAAAAAGCCTTCTCTCCACATGGAATGGGCTTTGCCCACTTCTGCTTAACCCGAACTCACGTTAATTTAGGACAAAATCTATTTAGCTTGAGGCTTCTTAGTTACGCTATTAAAATATTCCTTAGCCTTTGTGAAAGCGTACTTCACCTTATCGCCAATAGTTGGCTCAGGCATAACCGCAACCGTAACTTCCTCATCGGGAAACTCTTTCAGACGATAGCCATATTCCAAATTGTCTTTGAACTTCCGCAAGATAGGATACAAACGAATCGCGCCCTTCAATAATTCTGCTTCCTGTTGGAAAATTGCTCGACTAATTTGACTACTGCGTTGCACTGCCATCGAACCCGCAGGAACCCATTCTTTCCCCTTGATGCGGATAAAAATATTGAACTCAGGTAAACCCTTATCCTTCATCTCATCATATTTATTAGCCGCAACCTCACGCTTGTTTGGGGCTTTTTTCTTTTTCTTAGACTGACCCGAACCTTGAGCAAATCCAGTTGGTTTAGTTGCAGGCATAGCTTCACCTTTAATTTTTTAAAAAGAGTTTTTAAATGTGTTTACAAAAGTTTACTTTAGTGGATGACGGTAACACAATCATTCTTTAGGCAAGAAAATATTGTTGCCAGTTGATATCGTGAAGAATCGTGCTTTGCCCTTCGAGGGTTTCTATCTGGGAAATGCGTAATAACGTGGTCATTTGAATATCTCCTATATCGTTGCCACTCTGACTACAGTTTACTGCTAACAAATTTCAGAAAATAACAAAGCCGCCTCTAGGCGGCTTTGTTATTAACCTTCTTTCAGTTGGCTAGACGGTGAATCTAGGTCAAAGAGAACTTGCAACATTTGCATCGCTCGGCGGCGCGTCTCGATGTCTTGTTGGGCGCGTAACTGCACCATCGGATCGTGCAAGATCTTATTGATAATGCCGCGAGTCATGCTCTCGATCACATCCTGATGCTTATCAGCAAAGTCATTACCGAGACGAGATAGAGCTTTCTCCATCTCCTGCTCGCGGATGATTTCCATTTTTTGACGTAGCTTGCTGATCGTGGGGACAGTCTCTAGCGATCGCCACCAGCTATCAAACTCCGCCACACAACCCTCAAGCAAAATTTCTGCTTGCATCGCCATTTGACGACGGCTTTCCTGATTTCCTGCTACCACCGCTTGCAAATCATCGACGTTGTAAGCCTTAGTGTTGGGCAATTCTTTGACATCAGAACTGATATTGCGGGGTACAGAAATGTCAACAAGGGTCAAGCCAGTATGATTTGAAGCGATCGCTTCCAGATTTTTGCGACTCAGAATTACTTCTGTCGAAGCAGTACTGGTAAACACAAGATCGGAAATTGACACACAATCGAGCATTTGATCGAGCGGACGAATATCAAACTGTGCCTCGCTAGTTTCAAATTCCTTGAGCATGGCAGCAGCTCGATCGCTCGATCGATTCACGATTGCGATCTTTTGTGCTCCTTTAGAGATCAAATGCTTCACCAACAGGCGAGACATTTTACCAGCGCCAATGATCGTCGTATGTTTATCTGATAGATCCTTTAGTTTAATTTGGGCAAGTTCCACTGCCGCCGAACTGATAGACACAGCACCTGTTCCAATTTCGGTTTCCGTGCGAACGCGCTTACCTGCGGATAGAGCTTGTTTAAAAAGTTGGTTGAGGATTCGACCTGCACCATTATGTTGCTGAGCGAGTCGGTGGGTATGTTTGACCTGTGCAAGAATTTGTCCTTCACCTAGCACGAGACTATCTAAGCCCGACGCAACTCGCATCAGGTGAGTCACGGCATCTTGACGGAGCAGAATAAACAGATAGCGACGTAGGAACTGTAGAGGTAGTTGGCTAAATTCCGAAAGAAACTGCATAATTTCACGAATGCCACTTTCGGCTTCGCTAGTTACTACATACAACTCTAAGCGGTTACAGGTGCTTAAGATGGCAGCTTCTTCAATGCTCGGATAGCTCATCAGTTGAGCGATCGCAGCTTCCATGCGATCTTCGGGAATGCTCAACTTTTCTCTTACTTCCACAGTCGCCGTTTTGTGACTCAAGCCAACAACTGCAATATTCATATCGTAAATGCGTTTCTTATTTGGACTAGAAATTATTATCTTATTGGAAGAGCTTATCAGGTGATAGCTACTACTGTAGTAGGTACTTATTACTCCTTAACGTTATGTAACGTATACATAAAAAACAAGGCGCTTAAGCCCCTTGTTTTAAGACATAAAACCCATAGGAGAGTTGCGGC
>CAIJEA010000176.1 GCA_903819605.1 uncultured cyanobacterium
ATTTGATGGCTACTGTGTCTACAAGATGTTTATCAACTCAGAAGACCAAATTATCAGCAAAACCTACATGACTAGAGTTGAGGGTGAAAATACAAGACTTAGACATTATTTAGCTAGATTGCACAGAAAACCTAGCGTTGCACATGTTCATAATGATGTTCAAATTTTAAAATTTAAAATCCTTGCTCAGAAAGCATTTTATGATGAATTTTATGTATGCCGATCTTCGATCGTTCTGAATATGTGCAACGCCTAAGCATTTGCGCCACAATTCTCAAACTCTTCACCAAAATCTCAATCCGCAAAGGCTTAACCCTCTCCGCTTTCATAGATAAATTGTCCCTGCGTTGTAAGGTTTAGGGCAGAGCATTCCCAAATCAAAGGAATCTGAGAATTTATAAATTGTTGCGGGAATGCTCCGCCCCTACACAATTTTGCTTTCACCGATAAACTGTGCCTGCGTTGTGAGATTGAGAGCAGAACCTATTCGTCTAGCTCTACCCCTAGTTGACGTAATTTTTCAGCAAGGCGATTAGCTCTCTGCTCCGCTTCTTGCAGGGCTGTATCGAACTCCTCTAAAGTTCGCAACTTCTCACCATTATCGAGACGATAGAAACTAATTAAATATTCATCAGCCTCTAACCTCAGTTGTAGTACCTGACTGCGATAGTCAGTAATTGGCTCATATATCTCTGCGGCATTGAGACGATAACCACGCAATTGTTCAGTAATCCATTCACCATAGGGGTCAAATAACCAATATTCCGTGACACCTAATTGCTCATAGAGCATTTTCTTGAAGTTAAAATCAGTATCCTTGGTTCCAGCGGATGTCACTTCGATGATAATGGCTGGGGTTTGCTTCCATTCCCAGATCTTGTAGTTGTCATAGAGCTTCTTAGTGATGTCAAAAACTACCATCACATCAGGAGCAACTCTGGCTCTGGGATTGCCTTCGATGTAGTAGAGAAATTGATCGGCAAAGACGACCGCTTGCTGATTTTGTAAATATAGACGCAATAATCCGAAGGTGTTGAGAATTGAGGAAGCGTGCTGTTGGGTTTCAGCCAATGGTTCTCCGTCTGAACTGGGATAGATGATTTCTGGGGTAGTGCTAGACAGCGATCGCTCTTCGGTGATGGCTACCATAGTTAACTCTTGGCTAAGGATGTATATAAATTATAGGCTAATAGCCTCTAATCAGATAGTTTGTGATGCCCGCTTAGCAGACGACACAAGCTCCTAGGGTTTACGATGTTCTAATTGCTATAATCACTATATCGCTTTGCTTAGGAAGCCATCATGACTCAGGTGATCGCACCGCCCAGTCTCTCAGCTAATGCCCCAGAAGACAAACTGCTCTGGACAAGCGCTGACCTCGAACTATAGCGGTTTTCAAATGAGCGTGGTACGAGCGTCACATTCATAAAACCAGCCAAAGAAATTAGATTCGGAAACAGAATTGAAAGCAAGAGTGATAGCCTCATGAAGCTGCTCAGTGGTTCTCGGAGCAATCGAACGTGGAGATTGAGATTGTCCACCACGACGACCATCGTATCGTTTAGTTGTGGTACAAGTACCTCAGTCACATAAGACAAAAAGTTACCGCATTGTTACTGCCAAAAATGATAGAGCCGCAATTACACCCATAATGGCGATCGCCGCGATGATAAATAGCAGTTTGTGGAAGGTGCTTAAGTCTCAACAGATTTTCCCCTCTGATGAGGCTGCTTTTAAATTGGTTTATTTGGCGATGCGGAATATCTCTAAGAAGTGGACGATGCCCATTCGTGACTGGAAACCTGCTCTTAATCGATTTGCGATCCTCTTTGAGGTCGTCTCCATCTCTAGCTTCTAGACTTTACTCATCTCACTTGACAGTCTCGAAAATAGGCTTAGCGCTTATCTCCGCTTTATTTCCGATGAAGTCTATTACTTAGCCAGATTGCACAGAAAAACTTTATGTTATTCCAAATCAGAAGCAATGTTGAGGTATTCAATTCGTTTGTTAATTCACTATCTTAACTGATGTTACGTAGAACAAAGATCGTCACTGAGAACCAATGGAAACAATTTCTATTTGGACAAGGAGAAATAGTGGAATTTGCGAGCTTGAGTTTTTAAGCGGAGATCGAGCAGTTTTATGAAGATGTTCTATTTGATCTCTAAAAGATAAGAAGGTTTAGCAAAGACTACCTTCGCATCTTTTGGGCTTTGATTTGTTCTAATTCACTTGGCGATCGCTATAATAATTTGCTAGAGTCACTTTGTTAGCTTAGGGTATAGATTAAATGACCAGTCTGTTTCTGGAACGTCTTCACAGCAGCGATCGCCCCGTTATTGTATTTGATGGTGCGATGGGTACAAACTTGCAAGTCCAAAACCTCACCGCCGATGACTTTGGCGGCGCAGAGTATGAGGGCTGCAATGAGTATCTAGTGATGACTAAACCTGAAGCAGTCGCCAAAGTGCATCGCGACTTCTTGGCGGCGGGAGCCGACGTAATAGAGACTGACACCTTTGGCGGGACATCGATCGTCCTGAATGAGTATAGTCTGGGGCACATGGCATACGAACTCAGCAAAAAAGCAACTGAGTTAGCCAAATCCGTCGCTGCCGAGTTTTCCACCCCTGAACAGCCACGTTTTGTCGCTGGCTCAATCGGTCCAACTACCAAGTTGCCAACCTTGCTGCATATCGATTTCGATACGATGAAGCAGTCCTTTATCGAACAGATCGAAGGCTTGTATGATGGCGGCGCGGACTTACTGCTAGTTGAGACTTGTCAGGATGTACTACAAATCAAAGTCACCTTGAGTGCGATCGAAGAATTTTTTATTAAGCGTGGTGTTAGGCTGCCTGTCATGGTTTCGGTAACGATGGAAACCACAGGTACAATGCTCGTTGGGTCTGATATTTCCGCAGTAGTCACGATTCTGGAACCCTATAACATTGATGTGTTAGGGCTAAACTGTGCAACTGGTCCCGATCAAATGACCGAGCATATGCGCTATTTGAGCGCCCATTCTCCCTTTGTGGTGTCTTGCGTCCCCAATGCTGGCTTGCCTGAAAATGTTGGTGGTCATGCATTCTATCGCCTTACCCCTGAAGACCTGAGCGCCCATCTCAAACATTTTGTCGAAGATTTAGGCATTCAAATTATTGGCGGATGTTGCGGAACTACTCCTGCTCACATTAAAGCTTTAGCTGACGTAGCAAAAACTCTCAAACCAAAGCAAAGAGATCCTCTTGTAGTTCCTTCGGCTGCCTCCATTTACAGTTCTCAACCCTATATTCAGGATAATTCTTTCCTCATTGTCGGTGAACGTCTCAATGCTAGTGGCTCTAAGAAAACTCGCGATTTGCTCAATGCTGAGGATTGGGATGGACTGGTGGCGATCGCAAGGTCACAAGTTAAGGAAGGTGCACATATTCTCGATGTGAATGTGGACTATGTGGGACGCGATGGCGTGCGGGATATGCATGAACTGGTATCGCGGCTAGTCACTAATGTCACTCTGCCTTTGATGCTAGACTCCACAGAATGGGAAAAGATGGAAGCGGGGCTGAAAGTTGCTGGTGGTAAATGTATTCTCAACTCCACTAACTACGAAGATGGAGAGGAACGCTTCTGCAAAGTCGTTAGTCTTGCGAAACAATATGGTGCTGGCATCGTAATCGGTACAATCGATGAAGATGGCATGGCAAGAACTGCGGATAAGAAGTTTGAAATTGCTACTCGTGCATACAAACAAGCTACGGAAGAACTGGGTATGCCCGCTAGTGAAATCTTCTTTGATACCTTAGCTCTGCCCATTTCCACAGGTATTGCTGAAGATCGTCAGAATGCCGCCGCAACAATTGAATCAATTCGTCGCATTAAGGAAGCAATGCCTGAAACCCATGTATTACTTGGTGTTTCCAATGTTTCCTTTGGACTAAATCCTGCTTCGCGAGTAGTTCTTAACTCGGTATTCCTCCATGAAGCCATGAAAGTGGGGATGGATTCATCTATCGTGAATGCTAGCAAGATCGTACCGCTAAATCGGATTGGCGATCGCGAAAAAGAAGTGGCAAGACAGCTTATCTATGATGAACGCCAGTTTGATGGTGATATTTGCACCTACGATCCGCTTGGTGAATTTACCAAACTATTTGAGGGTGTTTCGGCGAAGCGCGTCAAGGTTGATAAGGCTGATACACCCATCGAAGAGCAACTTAAGAATCATATTATCGATGGCGATCGCATTGGTTTAGATGACGCTCTCACGGAAGCACTGAA
>CAIJEA010000177.1 GCA_903819605.1 uncultured cyanobacterium
GAAGATAACTTCGATTTGAGGTACGCCACGAGGAGCAGGAGGAATTCCATCAAGACGGAAGGTTCCCAAACTCTTGTTGTCATTGGACATTTCACGTTCGCCTTGGAGAACATGAATCTCTACATTGCTTTGTCCATCAACGGCAGTTGAGAAGACTTCCGATTTCTTGGTAGGAACAGTGGTGTTTCTTGGGATAATCTTAGTCATTACGCCACCCAAGGTTTCGACACCGAGGGATAGAGGAGTAACGTCAAGCAAGAGAATATCTTTAACTTCTCCAGCCAATACACCAGCTTGAACTGCTGCACCGATCGCAACTACTTCATCGGGGTTAACACTTTGGTTAGGCTCTTTGCCAAGAATTTTCTTAACAACATCTTGTACCGCAGGAATACGGGTCGAACCACCAACCAGTACGACTTCATCAATCTTCGATTTGTCGATTTTAGCATCACGAACTGCTTGCTCGACGGGAATACGGCAGCGATCGATCAAGTCAGAGCAAAGCTCTTCAAACTTAGCGCGGGTCAAGGTTGTGTCTAAGTGCTTCGGTCCATCTTGAGTTGCAGTGATAAAGGGAAGGTTGATTTCAGTTTGAGTAACGCTAGAAAGTTCAATCTTTGCCTTTTCTGCGGCTTCAGTCAGACGTTGCAGAGCTTGCTTATCTTTGCGGAGGTCAATACCTTCGGCAGATTGGAACTGATTTGCGAGGAAATCTACAATCTTCTTATCGAAGTCGTCACCACCAAGATGAGTATCACCACTGGTGGACATTACTTCAAATACACCGTCGCCTACTTCAAGGATCGATACGTCGAAAGTACCACCACCAAGGTCAAATACGAGGATGGTTTCATTGGTCTTGCTATCTAGCCCGTAAGCTAGTGCTGCTGCGGTTGGCTCATTGATGATCCGCAGAACTTCAACGCCTGCAATTTTACCAGCATCTTTAGTAGCTTGACGCTGTGAGTCATTGAAATAAGCAGGGACGGTAATAACAGCCTGAGTAACGGTTTCACCTAAATATTTGCTAGCGTCATCAACTAACTTACGTAATACTTGAGCAGAAATTTCTTCAGGAGCAAATTGCTTGCTAACAGCAGGTGCATCAATTTTGACATTTTCGCCAACCTTCATTACTTTGTAAGCGACTTGCTTAGATTCGCCGCTAACTTCGTCATAACGTCTGCCGATAAAACGCTTGACTGAATAAAATGTGTTGTCAGTGTTCATCACAGCTTGACGCTTAGCAATTTGTCCAACCAAGCGATCGCCATTTTTGGCATAAGCCACAACAGAGGGGGTGGTACGGAAGCCTTCGGCGTTTGCAATCACCGTTGGTTTGCCCCCTTCCATGACAGCAACAACTGAGTTTGTCGTACCTAAGTCGATTCCAACTACTTTAGCCATAAGGCTTCCAACTCCTAAGTTTTGTTAATCTTTTATCTCATACAAGATTAACCACTTTTCCCGATTAGCACATCAGGGGGACTCTACCTAATCTGGTAGGGTTTCCCGTACAGCCGCTAAAAGGAGTAGACGGCGCGAGGTATAAGCAATCTATGAATTGCCTCTACCTTCTTGGCTTTTAGGCTAAACCGATTGCAAATTTTGCATAGCGCTTTGTGCGTAATAACGCATTTCTTCAGCCCTGCGCCATAGTTCTTGCCCCGTATGCAAGTGGCGATCGTCAAAATTCAAGGTGAAATAATTTAGCTCTTCGATACCATCGCTGATCGCATTAAGGCAGTGATAGAGATAGCTGGCAATCCCAGCGGCTGAAGTAGGATTAGGAAATGCCCTAAAGAAGATCTGCGCTTTGGCATAGGAGCCTCGACATTCATCGATATAGTCTTCAAAGTCTTCCATAAGACCATCATCATAGGGATCATCGGCAAGCGCATCAATCTGTTCGTCTAAGCTATCAAGAATGACTTCCAGCATCTCGATAATGGGTTCATAGACCTGTTTACACCAGCTATCAATCTTTTGATCTTCATTGAGGTGGGTTTCGCGCTTAGTGGGCGATCGCTTAACTCCTTGAGACGAACCATTAGGAGCATGTTTAATTCCCAGACTGCGATCGTAATGGGCGCGTGATTGGGGATTGCTAAGAACTTCGTAAGCGAGATTGATAGAAGCAATGTCATCGTGATTATCGAGATGATGATTGCAATCAGGATGATATTCCTTGACTAGTCCGCGATAGGCTCTTTTGACATCAGCATGGGCGGCGTTATAGCTGATTCTCAGAGTTTGATAATGATTTACTGGTTGTACGCGATCGCTTGTCCTAGCCATGTCCGTGTGATTAATCTTTGCGCTAATTGTTTAGGTTTTCATGCTGAATTGTGATGAATCTCGATATTCTCGAAACGTTATTTCTAAGCAGTGCAAAACTTGTCTATTAAGCATTTTGTAGGGATATTCCTTTAGCGTCAACCACTTGACAACCAAAAACAGAAACAACATCATCTAACAAAGATGTTTGCAAGATATTTGCAATAAATATTGCTAAAGCGATCGCTATTCTGTTATCCTGTCAAAGCAGCAAATTTGCTGGTGTAGCTCAGTTGGTAGAGCAACTGATTTGTAATCAGTAGGTCACGAGTTCGAGTCTCGTCCCCAGCTTAATTTTCATGTCTAAAAACAACTTAAAAGCCTTGCATTGCAAGGCTTTTTTAGTATGATGAAATTTTTAATTATACCTAATACTACCTAATACCACCTGATTGACACGCTAAAACTAGGCTAACTTTAGGCATGACTCAAAACGACATTGATGGAAGGATCGCCCAGGCGAATGGGCGATTAAAATCTGCAAAAGTGGGGGTTTCACTCGTAAGGCAAGGCGATCGCCTATATTTACGGGGTACATTTCCACCAAAACCACACTCTCAAGCATCCGCACCCTATCAGCAGCGCTTAGCACTTGGCTTTCATGCAAATCCATTAGGCATTAAGAATGCCGAAGCCGAAGCCCGAAAAGTTGGAGCATTGCTAGATTGCAAAGAATTTTCATGGTCACCATATTTAAAAGATGCAGTTAACTCTGTGACTTGCGGCGACTGGGTAGAGAAATTTGAAAAAGATTATTTTGCAAAGCGCGATCGCAATCCCAAAACAGAAACCACATGGACTCGTAGTTATTTAGAAGTTTTAAAGCGGCTCCCATTCGATGAGCCATTATCAGTTGAAATATTAAAAGATTTGATTTTGTCAACAAATCCCGATACCCGCAGCCGCCAAAATTACGCGATGGTTTGTAATGCGATTGCCAAATTTGCCAACTTAGAATCAGATTTTTCGTTGTACAGTGGCAACTATTCACCACGAAAGGCAACACCCAGAGATTTACCAACTGATGAGGAAATTCAAGCCGCCTATTACAAAATCCCTAACCCTGACTGGCAATGGGTTTATGGGGTAATTGCCACTTACGGAGTAAGACCTCATGAAGTTTTTTATCTGGATTTTAAAGATTTGCCGATCGCTAGTGTGACCGATGGCAAAACAGGGGCACGGCGCGTATGGGCTTGTTATCCCGAATGGGTGGAAACTTTCCAAATAAAAAACGTTTGCTTACCCTCGGTCACAGGCAAAGCAAACGTTAACTTAGGAGAGCGTGTCAGCAAAGCTTTCAAACGATACGAAATACCATTTAAACCCTATGATTTGCGACATTGTTGGGCAGTGAGATCGCTAGAATTTGGGCTAGATATTTCACTTGCAGCGCAACAGATGGGACATAGTGCCAAAGTTCACAGCGATTTGTATCACCACTGGATAAGCGATCGCCATCATCAAAAAGCCTACGATGCACTAATGAACCGAAGCGATCGCCCAAAACCACCACTAAGGTAAATTGCAGTCACGCTTTAATAGTTGGTTTAACAGATCTTCCAATCGTTTTAGTGTCTCTTGAAACCCATTAATCCGAGCATCAACAATTTCTCGTACTGATTGCGCCGAAACTACCGAACGATTTAACTTTTGCTCCAAAGCCTCGTTATTCGCAAGGGTAACTTTATCAATCGACGATAATTTTTCATCTTGTCTAGCTTGCCATCGTTCAATATTGTCGAATCGCTTATCGACATCATCAAACTTTTCATCAATGTGATCGAATTTTCCTTCAAGGCGATCGCGTTCAGCACTCGCCGCCCATCGCTGAATAAGCTTAAAAATCTTGTCTAGCATCACCCCATCCAAAAACTTTAAATATCATGGCGATCGCTTATATCCCATAGGGATTCAAAATCGCATCAAACTCAAGCAATTCTAATTTTTTAGCAATAGGAGGGGGAACCCATTGCCAAATTTCGACAAACAGCCCTTGATGATAGTAAACAGGCTTAAATCTGAGGTAGTAGCTACCCAAATCAGTCTGCATATCAAAAGCAATCTGTTCGCCAAAGCCAACAAAGCGATTAACCCCCTTAACTCCACCTGTGAACTCTTGCCATAGATCGCCCGACTTGCGCCATTTACGACGTTTGATATCAGTGACCTTAATAGCTACGTGAGGCGATGAGAGGAGGGAAGGAATAAGGATGGCATCAAAGCGACCTACTCCGATATTGAAGCTAGTCACGCTAACCCAACTCATTCCCATTCTCCTTCTTCTTCTACTTCATCGTATTCACCACCAAGGGCATACTCGATCGCCTCGTCAAAAGAGACAGTTTCGAGAAGCCTCGATCCTGACCGTGCAACCACACATTGAGAGCCATCGAAATCCACAGGTAAGGAGCCGTTAAGGATATCGTAAAAGCCCTCATCGCAAGGAAGCATAATGAGGCGATCTCGAATCATACGACAGTAGCCCAATCAGCAGCAGTGAACAGACCCGAATAACGGCTAAATTCCGCAGGAAGAGAGCTATCATTACTTGGGTCGTAAAAGGTCTCAGAAGAGATCGTTTCATCTCCTTTAGTTGTGACTGATTTCGCTCTAGGGGGCTTAGGGAAAGAAGCTCCAAAGACTAGATCTTGCTCAGTCCCTGTAACCTTTTTAATCCCCAAAGCTTTCAAATTAGTACCAAGCTTAGCAAGCTGAGTCTTTTTCATACCCCAAGCATATTTAACCCCGTTGATGGTCACATATACCGCGACTTGAAAGCGAGAATTTGATTTTCTACCATTGGATTTTGCCTTGACAATATCCCAACCAGCAGCAACGGCAGCAGCAATCGCTGAAGGAGCAATAAAGCTTGAAGAAGTACCAGTTGCAAAGGTTTTAGAAGCTCTTTTAGGCTTTGGGTGATTTGCCCCAAAAAGCAACCCAGTTACAGGCGTTGAAGCATCAAGGGTTTGATGTCCCAAAGTTGTTCCACGACCTGCTTCAATGGTGGTTCTAAAACCATATTTGTGATCCGCGTAAGGCGCTTCTAGCGCCACATAAACCAATCTAGATGTCATTATTATTCTTTCCTGTGAATAAAGGGTTAATTAGAAACTATCTAGAGAAGGCTCTAGGCAGGAACAGCAGTCGTTTCTGCTTTATTCAAAGGTGCTCGGCTATCGAAACTATAGGTAGAAGTAACGAAATACTTACCCTCTGCCGAATCAAAAGAAGGAACCCCCGAAACTGGAGTGGGATAGCTTGCCAACTTAGTTGTATTAGCAGGGTCAGCATTAAAAGCAGTCTGAGCAGTGCTAGCAACATCAAGCAAATTTGTAATAAATTCTGCGAGCTTTTCGTCAGCAAGTGAAATCGAAGATTCTCCCATCAACAAAGACAAGTCAATGGTTAGGTTTGCGCCAGAAACACTAAAAGCATTAGCGCCAAGAGCAGTGTTTAATTTACCAAAAGTCAAATCAGTCATGAGAATTACACTGTATTTAGTAACATAACAATGAATCTAGCGCATTTCTACAAAAAGTAAACACTATATGTAGTGTTTTGTAGATCTGGAAGATGCTAGGATAGGACTATCAATTATTGATAGAACCCAATGGGTTCGATCCTAGGACATAGACTTTTTCCCGCCTTTCTTAATACTTGATAAATTTTTGTAAAGATGCAATTACGAGCCTATCCAAGGATGTCAACCAATAGCCGTAGAGCGATTAAACGAAAGCTGTGTGGTTTTGGCAAAACATACCAATACACCCCAAGAGGGCGGTTATTAGTACGGCTATCGAGAGAGCTTGGCATGAGTAAACAGGCTGTTTACTCATTACTAATGCAAGAGCGCGAATACTTACTAAATCAGCAAAAATGACTGAACTACAGCAGACTTACTCTCGTACACAGCAAATCCTGACCGCTTTCGCTCAAGGAGATGACGCGCTTCGCATTATTTACTCACCTTCAGCAATATCGCCATACGATCGCGTGCAAACACTGCGCTTTTACGGCTTTATCACATCTTTACGGATGAAAGTTGATATCAACGGCATCAATGAGAGTACTTTGCCTAATCTGGATGCTGACGCATCGCGCACTGAAAGACTGACAGCTTTGCGCGATATGGAATGGAAAAGCCCCCGCAAACAGATTTCATTTTTTCTAAAGACATCAAACATTGGTTGGCAGCCAATTTTTGATGTGTCGCTGCTTAACAGATTGCCTTACTACACGGTGAATTTACTGCCCTATCTCACCGATAACATCAGCTTCGACACGTCAAACGACTGCCTGATCGGCGCGAGGATAACCAATGCAGGATATGGACTTCTAGAGGGTTCGGATCGCGTAACCATTTATGGCTCGGTGCGAGAAGAAATCACCACGCTTCCCACTGACAGCAAAGAAATCAGCTTTGCAACTCCATATACCTTTGCGATTGACAGCACATCTAAAATCATCATTCCTGCCAATCATCATTCCTGCCAATCCCAATCGCCAACAAGTAACACTGGTAAACACCTCCTTAACAACTGAGGTATTTATTAACTATGGGAGCGCTGCGGAATTGGGCAAGGGCATCACCTTGATGCGTGGTGGTGGTAGCTATGAAATCAATTTACAAAATCTATACAGAGGGGCTATCTCAGCAATATCTGCTAGTCCTGCGGTTGTTACTGGGATTGAGGCGGTGTAACATGTTTGACCTTGATAATTGGGTTTTCGCTGAAAACAGAGGCAACGTTCAAAAGGGAATACAGGCGATCGAGCTTCCGTACAAGTGCGGAAAAGTTGAAGCGGAAATGATTGCTGAAAGGTTTCTCAGACATCAAGCACCATCAACATATATGATTTTGCAACCTCAGCCAGTGAGGATATTGCTATGAGAGGAGCGGGGAGAATTGGCGGGAAAAATTGGAAAGTCCCACCCTCAAAAGATGGTGGAAAAATTTACGATCCTTTTGGTTTCCCAGAAATTGGATATTTGCCTGTTGCGCCAACCCTCGAACCGATAAATGAGAACTGGTCTATCTCCAATTTTAACGAACCTGTAGATCCCCGCGATTGTTCAAAATATCCTGCTTCGCCTTACTGTGGGGAATTTCCCTTTAGATTTGGCTCACCAGTGGGCTTTGATGTTGAAATCAGGACGAACGGTTGTGAGACTTGCCTTTATGTTTATCCTGTAGTGGCTTGGATGAAGCTCACTCCTACGATTATTTGCTATCGAGATCCAAAATGCAGCAAGCCCAAAGCCTCAGCAAGAACTCCACAGAATGTCCCAGACATCCCAGATATCCCAGATGGTTATTATTTGGGAGTTGGTATAAACAGAACCATGCTTTTTTCTAAAAATGGCGACATACAGAAGTTTTCGGGAGGTATAGAGGCTTTTCAGGCAGAGAATAAAGAATGGGAGGACTCTGAAATCACCATCTATCCCAATGAAGGCAATAGTTATCATTTCTTTTATGGATTGGGGATAGTCGCAAGACAATACGGAAGACTTGGCGAGGAACCGACGATATTGCCTTTTTATAGCCAAGGGGCGGGTTATAGAACTCTGGACAAAGACGACATGATGCATTGGCTGTCTTCGATGTTTCGCCTAACGACTGGAGCGGTTGAGGCTTTTGCTTTTATCTCAGACCCTACATTTATGTACGACTGGGGTGATTGGTTTTGGAGCATTGATTTTGCCTTATTGCCAATTAAGGGGGGCGATCCAGTAGCGGTTCAACCGCCAACAATAAAACCACCACCACCGCCCCCACCATTGGACGACGAAAACAGAGACAGAGAAAGAAACAGAACGAGGAAAAGAGGTGATGATATGTGCTGCAACGACTGTAGAGATTCATCTGAGAAGTCGGACAAGCTACTCAGAGAAATAAAGGAGATCAAGAGAATCATTGGCACGGGCAAACTGGAAACGGCTTTAGATGCTGCTGTGGGAATAGGCGATGGGAGTCTAACAGCTTTGCTTAATTTAGTCTCCAAGAGAATTGGAACCAGTCGTTATCCCATTGAAGTACCTGCAAGTCTCCTAACTGGGGTAGGTGATGAAGTTCTTCAGGTGCAAAGTCTAACAGACTTTCAATACTGGTTTGTCAATCAGATCGATGCGCTAGTGGGTGAGTTCCCGATTGAGATAGAAGTAAAAGATATCGACCCATTAAAAGAGGGTGACCAGAAGAAGAGTATATCTTTGCCAAATATCGCCGAAGCGATCGCGGAAATCTATGGGCTATCTATTAAAAACTCTGTAAATCAAGAAGTAGAAATAAATATGCTTTTGCGCCTTGCTGCTGAGATTATCGCCACTAAAAACGGTGTGGTAGTAGCTCAGGACTATGCAAGAGCTAATGCTGGTTTCTTGGGTTACAAGGGCAATTACAAAGCCAGAGAGCTTGTCTATAATTTCGATTTTGGCTCGGTTAACTTAGATCCTAAAAATAATCAGCCAATTATTTTAGAGAAGCTACTCAAGACTACAAAGGGATTTGTACAGGGTTGGGAGTTGGAAGACAAGGAAACTGTTGTGGGATTCCTTCAAAAATTAATGTTTTCGGCTGGCATTATCAAAGCTGTCTTTTTCCGAGGTAAAAACCTGACTAAACAACTCAATCAGGAAGCCACTTCAATGGCAAATGATGAGAAAACCAGCGAGAAGGATTGGCAAGCTTTTTTACAACAGCTAAACAATCCCAACTCTATGTACAACAAGGATTCGATTGAGAAGCCAGAGATTAGAGAAGAACCTAAAGACCCCAGACAGCCATGACACAATTGAAGCTCTCCAAGACTAACCTCGCAAGCCGAGCTATCAGACAAAAAATTGTCGGTAGTAAGACAAGATCGCTTGACCTGAAAAATCCCATCACTCGATCTGAAGATAAAAACCTTTTAGATCGGGCGGGTGATTTCTTTGGTGGACTAACGAGTTTCATTTCAGGAGGGCTTAAAGCCCTTGCACCAGCAGGGGGATTAGTTGTCACCTGTTTTAGTTGGTTAATTGACCGTGTAAATCAAGTTAAAGCCTTTAACTGGAATGCATCCGATAAAGAGCTAGAGGGTCTAATGAACTCTCAAAACTTGAGAATTGCAACCGCTTGGGGTAGTGCCTTGGGGCGATCGCTTGGTTGGATTGCGGGTATTGGTATCGGTTACGGTGTTTCTTTCCTTTGTCCTGTCATCGGTGGTGCGGCTTTGGCTCGATCTGTTGCTGCTAATGTTGGCAAAGAGGCGATCGGCGAAATTACCCAGAGTCTTTCAGGAGCGCTTAGTCAAACTGTGGGAGCTTTGGCAAACAATGCCCTAATTAGCGGCTATATCAACTATCGAAGATTGCTTAAATCTCTGCCTAGCAACATTCTTGGTGGTATTTATGGCAAGCAAACAGCCGAATTTATCAAGAAGACATGGGGATCTGAAGGTGAGCCAAACCTCTCTTTTAATTCCAAGATGGAAGAGTTTGTCGAGTCAATCCAGAACGATAAACTAAGAGCTTTTGTTGATTCCTTTTTGGAGGAAAGTTGGGACGGATTTACTGAGGCGGGAATGATTGTTGCCTATGAGCTAGATTCAGCATACGCACAGGCAAAGAGGGCACAAGAGAATGCGAAAGGCAAGCGGTGCACTGTTCGGATTACTCCTGATAATCGCAAAAAGTCTGAGCAATTATTGCTGTCAGCACGAACAGCCGATCTCGAAGAAGATGTAATGACAACTCTAAATAATTATCGATTGATTGCTAATCGGGATGTAGGTCAAATTGTAGGGATGCCCGCCGAAGATTATTTGTCAGCTAAGCCACTTCGGAGACAGCTAACGATCGTCTTTAAAACCAAAAAGGAACCACCTTGGAGAATGCCAGACGGGAAACCCGCAAAACAGAAAGAAGTGACTATCCCAGATGTGTCTCTAGCACTGACTTGGGGGAAAATCAAAAATGCTGCAAAGTCCTATGCATGGGGTAAATTCCGAGCAACTGGTCATCTAGATAATGGGCGACAAATGGCAGTTTACGGAGCCAGTAAGTCAGAAGCCGAAAAGACTCTAAGGAGGCTTGCGGCACTCTCAACAGCGAAGATTTTGTCGCTTAATGTCACTGAGGAGGTGGAGAAGAAGAATATTAATTTGAAGAAAGATGCTGTAACTGTTTATCCAGCCTATGCAACCTTGCTAGTCCGCAAACCCACTACAGGCGAAGGGAAGGACTTCTTAGATGGCTCAAAGCTGAATGAGGATCGGATACGGATCGATTTGTGGACGACAGAACAACCAGCAGGACTACAACCACTTAAATAAAAAACTATGCCAATCTCTAACCCAATTTTGCAAGGGCTGAATGTGACAGTCATCCAAGGAACTGACATCACGCTTGCGGTTACCGACCCGATCTCTCCTCCTAGTGAGGCGAAAAAATTTTGGTCCAACTACCAAAATAAAAATTTATTCTTGGCGATCGCTACTCAATCAATATCGGATTGGGTCGCGATCGGCGGGGTTAGTAGTGGCTCTATTGATACTGCATCCATTCTGAATAAGATTTTGGTGCAAAACGGTGAAGTACTCACCACTGATGAAAACGTTATTTTTGAGGATTAACCTAACCATGAAACATTCAACCCTAACGAATCCCGATGATTTGCACTATGCCAAGGTGCGAACTTTTACAGGCGATCCTGCTTTTGTCTATCCCGATTTTCCCGATCAATTACTGGTAGCTACTGATACTAATAAGGTGTATCGAGCTAATTGGATTAGCGAAGGGGCAGTTACAGAGCTTGTGTCCAGCAATGCAAACTCTGCACAGGTTGAATTCTTTCCCCCAATTAATCGACCTGATAAAGCTGGACAATTCTTTTACGATCAATGGGAGCATGAGTTATATATATCAGTCGCAAATTACTTTGATGTGCTTTGGTGGAAGCCAGTGCATAGGATGCAAGACTTTTTGAGTTGCTCCTTTGTGGCTCAGACCTCAGATGAGACGCTTAACTCTAGTGCGACCTTTGGCTTGCTGTATTCAGAGGCTACACCACAGGAAATTGAAGCAGGAACCTTTGATTTTACGAGGGATGTAGCAGACAATATTTCTTTGGGTAATGGGGTTGATTTATCTTCGTATTTGAACAGTTACGGCTTTGGAGCTTATACGATTGGGTATACGGTCTCAAATCCCAACAATCTCATAGTTTTCTCAAACCTCATAAACCAGAGTACGTCAGTTCCATTAGGCTTTGAGCTTAGATCTAGTCCTAATTTAGTCCTTGCTAATGGACAGCAAACCTCAAACAACTACCTTTATTTTTATAGGAAACCACCAAATGAGGTTTTAAATATCAAAGTTGTGATTTCTAACATTGAGATTGGTGGATAACAGAGAAGGCGATCGCTAAATTTGCGATCGCCTCTCTTGTTTATTTAAGACACCTAAAAATGTACATATTATTTAATTTTATTTCGGCTTAGGTAAATTCTTAATATTGTATGATTTTGCAAGATCGAGATCTAAAAAGGCTTAATTGCAACTGATTATATGACTATTAAAAAAATCTTGATTCTTGCCGCAAATCCTTTAGAGACAGCAAGATTGCGTCTGGATAAGGAAACAGAAGAAATACGCACGACCTTGCAGTTATCGCCAAATCGAGATCGCTTTGAGATCGAGTCACGGGGAGCGTTGCGACCTCAAGATTTACAGACACATTTATATAATCTCAAACCGCAGATTTTGCATTTTTCGGGGCATGGTGGGGGAGACTGGGGTTTGGCTTTTGAGGATGAGAATGGGATGGTAAAAGCCGTACCTTCTGAAGCTTTGGCTAATACATTTAAGCTATTTGCTAAAGACTTGCAGTGCGTGGTCTTGAATGCTTGCTATGCAGTAGTACAGGCTGAGGCAATTTGTCAGCATATTCCCTATGCGATCGGCATGAATCAGGCGATTGGTGATGAGGCGGCGCGAAAGTTTGCTGAAGGATTTTATCGGGCGATTTGGGACGATCGCTCGATTGAGGATGCCTTTGCGTCGGGCGTGAATGCGATCGCTTTAGAGGGGATTCCCGAAGAGTTAACGCCTGTGTTGCTGAAGCGAAATCGCATTTTGCCAAAGCCTAATACTAATACTGATATATCGGTAGTAGAAAATAATGGCTACTTTTACATCGCGCGATCGCGGTTAGAGAAACGTTGTCATGAAGAGGTGACAAGGGCAGGAGCATTAATCAGGATTATATCGCCCGAACGCATGGGAAAATCTTGGATGATGGGGCGAGTTTTGGAATATGCCAAACAGCGAGGATTCCGCACGGCAACAATCGATCTACGAGAGGCAAACAAAGAAATTTTTACGGACATCAATAAATTTTTGCGATGGTTTTGTGCTTATGTTGGTCGTCAGTTAAGAGTTAAGCAAAGACCAGAAGATAATTGGGAAGATTTTTTGGGAGCAAATATTAATTGCACAGAATACGTGGAGAACTTCTTTCTTTCTAACTTTGAATCGCCACTGGTAATTGCAATCGATAATTTCGATTGTATTTTTAAATATCCCGATATTGAAACAGATTTTTGCGGACTGTTACGTGGATGGTTTGAAAAGGCTAATAACAGCAGGGTATGGGGCAAGTTACGCCAAATTATTGCCAATTCGCAACAACCATTTGAAATACCTGTTTTGAATCACTCGCCTTTTAATGTTGGTAAGGTGATCCAGCTACCTGAATTAGATACATTAGAAGTATTCACTTTAGCTAGTGCTTATGGACTAAAGTGGACAAATTCTGAAGTTGAAAAACTCATGAACATGCTCGGAGGACATCCATATCTAGTTCAAGAATCCCTTAGTCAGATTGCTCATCAAGTTATAACTCTTGATGACCTATTAAAGACTGCCCCAACGAGTGAAGGGATTTATGGGGATCATCTTACAAAACGCCTACAATATCTGGAAGTCAATTTTTTCCTTATAGATGCAATGAGAAAAGTCGTTAACGCTGATTTCCCAGTTCAATTGGAATCAAAGACTGCATTTAGACTTGAAAGCTTAGGATTGATTAAACGGCATGGTAACGATATTGTATCTCGATGCAATTTGTACCGCTTATATTTTAAAGATAGATTGAAGTAACAGTTTATGTCCTCTGTACCATTCAAGGAATCATCCGCTACTGGCAATTTAGTCTACCGTGTTGGCGGTAGTTTACCTGTGGATGCACCGACCTATATAGAACGGCAAGCCGATCTCCAATTGTATGAGCGACTAAAGGCTGGTGATTGCTGTTATGTTTTTAATTCGCGGCAGATGGGGAAGTCTAGCTTGCGGGTGAGGACGATTCAGAAGCTAGAACGGGATGGGATTGCTTGTGCCACGATTGATCCGCAAACGATTGGCATACAACTTAACCAGTCACAGTGGTGTGCTAGCGTCATAGCTATCCTAGCAAAAAGTTTTGGGCTAGGGGAGCGATTTAATTTAAGTCCGTGGTGGAAAGAACGGTTGTTGCTTTCTCCCATAACGTGTATTAACGATTTCTTTAATGATGTTCTCTTAGCCGAAGTTTCGCAGCCGATAGTTATTTTTGTGGAAGAGATCGACATTTTGTTCAATCTTAAGTTTAACTCTGATGATTTTTTCATGCTGATTCGTTCGCTTTACGAAAGGCGTGCTCAAGAGCCAAAGTTTCAGCGTTTATCCTTTGCCTTTGTCGGTGTAACCACGCCTCGCGATCTGATTCAAGGAAACAATTGTCCTGCTTTTAATATTGGCGTAGCGATCGAGATGGGCGGTTTTCAATTGGATGAGGTGCAGCCTTTAGCGATCGGGTTGGAGGGGAAGGTTACCGATCCGTCGGCAGTCATGGGCGAGGTATTGAATTGGACGGGGGGACAGCCATTTTTAACGCAGAAGTTGCTTAGTTTGGCGATTCGAGATTTGGAAGATGGGGAAATCGGTTTAGTTGGTGACGATATTGTGGGATGGATTGAGCAAATCGTGCGGGTTCGGATTATTGATAATTGGGAGGCTCAGGATGTACCTCAACATTTAAAGACTTTACAAGATCGGATGTTAAGGATTGACGAACGGGGTCGGGGTCGTTTGCTGGGCTTGTATCAGCAGATTCTTGCAAATTCCATCGGCATCGAAGCTGATGACAGTTACGAACAGGTGCAACTACGCTTGACAGGTATGGTGGTCAAGCATGGCGATCGGCTCAAGTGTTACAATCCAATCTATGCGACGGTGTTTGATCGCCTATGGTGTGACCGAGCTTTGAGTGATTTACGTCCTGCTTTTTATGCTTGGGCATTTCAAGTTTGGCAGGAATCTGAAGAAAGCCAAAATATAGATTTTTTGTTGCGCGGACAGGCTCTTGAGGAAGCATTAGTATGGGCAAAAGGGAAGCAGCTTAGCGAACTGGACGAGCAATTTTTGCAGGAATGTCTGAAGATTGAGAAGTTAGAAACAATTGAACAATTGACAGCGACGGAAAAGGTGAACACTATTCTAATCAAAGCCAATCTGATGGCAAAGAAAAGAGTATGGATTGGTTCGGCAGTGTTGGGGTTGACGCTTTTATTAGCGGCGGTGACGGTTGGGTTGGCTAGTAAGTCGGTAAACGATGCAAAAGATGATATTAAAATTGCAGATATAAGGCTCAAAAGTCTCGGTGCTAAGAGCGACTTTCAGGGAGAACAAGTATTTGATGCTCTGTTGAAAGCCGTCAATGTGGGTAAAAACGTTAAGGAATTAGATCCCACTATCTGGAAAAGAGACAAAGCAGATACACAAATGCTCGTGATAGCGAATTTGTCTAAGATCGTTTATGGAGTCAGAGAAAAAAATCGGTTTGCCCAAAATGCTTTTGTCTATGGGGTCGCCTTTAGTCCTGATGGCAAAACGATTGTCTCTAGCAGTACTGACAATACCGTCAAATTGTGTAGCCTAGATGGTAGAGAACTTCAAACTTTCAAAGGACATAACGCTCCCGTCAAGAGTGTCGCCTTTAGTCCTGATGGCAAAACGATTGCCTCTGGCAGTGATGA
>CAIJEA010000178.1 GCA_903819605.1 uncultured cyanobacterium
GATCTCTATAATCACAATTTATATCGTAACCAATCAACTCACACATTAAATCAAATAGTTTCCGTTCAGAGTTAAGACAAAGTGTAAGAATCATTTACTTAATCTAGGTTATCTAAAGATGCGTGACTTAATGACTTCCTTAACAGTATTACCCAAACAATCTCTTAGCAAAGAAAATCGACAATTTAGTTCTATCAATCGCGATCCGTCTATAAATAGTAGACCTAGATGCCCTTTTTGCTCAAGTTTTTTATCTGTGGATCAGCCTGAACCAATATTTTATTCTGCAATATTTGTTTTAGCTGACTTTAGTGGAACTATAGTGATTCCAGTTAGACAATGTCTCTAGTTCAAGACTGTGTAATACTTGTCATAAGGTCTGAGTTTTGATGGCTGCAACTGATTTTAAAGATTATTATGCTGTTTTGGGAGTGAGCAAAACTGCAACTCCTGAAGAGATCAAGCGTGCTTATCGAAAGATAGCTCGTAAACATCATCCTGACCTAAATCCTGGAGATAAAGATGCAGAGGCAAAGTTTAAAGATCTGAATGAAGCGAATGAAGTACTTTCCGATCCAGAGAAGCGTGAGAAGTACGATCGCTTTGGACAGCATTGGAATCAACCGAATTACGCGGAAGCACCGCCACCGAGAGAAACTAATACTGGGAATGGCTTCGAGCAGTATGGAGACTTTGATTCGTTTATTAACGATCTACTAGGGCGATCGCAACGTCGAACCTCCAGTGAGGGATTTCGCTCTCAAGCACCTGCGCCCGACACCGAAGCCGCGATCGCTCTCACATTTTCTGAAGCATTTCATGGTGTCCAGAAGCGCTTACAACTTGATACCGACACGATCAATGTTCGTATTCCCGCAGGTGCAACAACAGGAAGCCGAATTCGACTCAAAGGTAAAGGTCGTCCGAGTCCGTTTTCTCAACAGCGCGGCGATTTATATCTCACGATTGAATTATCGCCGCATTCCTTCTATTACTTTGAAGGCGATCGCCTATTGTGTAATGTGCCAATTCGTCCTGATGAAGCGGTTTTAGGTACGGAAATTAATGTGCCAACACCCGATGGCAGTGTGACGACGAAAGTTCCGAAAGGATTACAAGCTGGACAATCCCTAAGATTGCGGGGCAAAGGCTGGACATTGCCCAAAGGCGGACGTGGTGATTTATTTGCCAAACTTCAGATCGTTACGCCACAAGATCTTAATGCGATCGAGCAAGAATGCTACGCGAAAATCCAAGCCAATACCAGCTTTAATCCACGCGCTCACTTAGAGGAGATTAAGTTATGAATGAAGTTCTTTCATCAAGCCATTCATCAAGTCTCTCAACGATGGTAGTTTCCCTCGAAGGCGAACAGCTTTACACCTTTGAATATGCCGCATCCATGACAGAGACTTCAATTACGGTGGTACAGGTTTATGTCAATTTAGGCGTAATTGAATCGAATGGAATAATGCTGCATTCTCGTGAAATTAGCCGAATTGCTCAAATTCAACGCTTGCGACAGGACTTGGGACTCAATTTAGTTGGAGCTGCGATCGTGCTAGATATGGCTCAGGAACTCGCGCAACTGCGGGCAAGGCTCAAAGCGCATCAGTCCCAATCAACAAACCAACTATGAGATATCCCAACCCAGTAACAAAATCAGCACCAAAGACACCAGCAGAATCAACTACCGATCTAGCCCCAAAAATAGCCCTAGATCGCGAACGGTACGAACTACTCCAACAGTGGGAAAGTTGGTTAGAGATGCCAATGCTAGTGCTAAGTTTTGCTTGGTTAGGACTGCTGATAGTTGAGCTAGTTTGGGGTCTGAATCCGCTCTTAGAAACGATCGGCATTACCATTTGGATCATTTTCATTTTAGATTTTTGCCTCAAGTTCTTGCTTGCGCCGCACAAACTTTTTTACCTAAATCACAATTGGTTAATCGCTTTCTCTCTGATCATTCCTGCACTAGGAACTTTGCGAATTGTGCCAATCCTGCAATCTTTGCAATCAGTTCATACCGTGAGAGGGTTGCAATTGCTAGGAATCATGACGAGGACGAATAGAGGAATGCGATTGCTTGGGGCTAGTATGGAACGTCGAGGAATTGGCTATGTGTTTGCTCTAACGGTGATTGTCGCCTTAGCTGGTGCGGCAGGAATCTATACATTTGAGCGCAAGCTTCCTAATGGGGCAGTTGGTATTGCGGATTACGGTACGGCATTATGGTGGACAGCGATGGTGATGACCACAATCGGCTCGGATTACTTCCCAAAAACTGAGGAAGGACGAGTGTTGTGTTTTTTATTAGCGGTATATGCGATCGCTTTGTGTGGATATGCAACAGCAACATTAGCGACATTCTTTGTCGGTCAGGATGCCGAAAGTGATGAAGCCGAACTTGCAGGTACAAAATCCATTCAAGCATTGCAAGTAGAAATTGCCGCCCTACGTAATGAAATTCAAGCTTTAGCTAAACGCGATTTAGAGCATTAATTTGCATTAGTTGTTTTCTCCTTGAGTGATAATCGACAATAGCGATCCCCTTTAGGAGATAGGTTGTTGGGGCGATCGCTATAACTTGGTTATGGAGAAAATTGAACCTGACAAGTTCCTCATAGTTTTTCTCTACTCGAAAGACATAAATATCAAGGTTGTATGGCTCAATAGGTGAAACGGGGAGGTAAAGAAAGTAGAGAGTCCAGCAAAGCACTCAGCAAAGCTTTTCCTCTTAGCATTAAAAGTGACCAGAAGCTTTCCATCGTATTGACATGAACTTCACAAAAGCCATCACCATCTTCATCTCTAGCATATTCTCCCGCACGATGACAAACAGTTTTGTGGCCATAGCCCCAAGTTTGTAAAGGATTATAGATGGCATATTCGTTAGTGTAAACCATAATATTATTTGGGCAGTAGCGGACGGAAGCCATTTAATTCGGCTAAAAGGTTAACGGATTGATTGCATATCACTGCAAAGATCGGATCGATCGCAAAGATAATACCCAATAGCACGATACTAATATTTGGAACTGAAATAAGCGCTATATTTTGATGAATGATATCAATCGCATCTTTGGCTAAATCGAAAGCTACCAAAAGACTACTTAAGTCGTTATAAGGAAGGAGCAGATCGGCTGTTTCCCGATTCAGCGGACAAGAGCGATGGGTACCAATTGCTACATCTGCGGTTTGTAAAGGAGCATAGTCATCAATTCCTTCGCCAAAATACACAACTGTTTTTCCGTCTGCTTGAAACTGTTTTAATAAACTTACCTTAGCTTCTGGCGACGCTTCGGCATGGACGAACTCTAAGGGTAATTCCAACCAATCTGCGACGATATGGGCAACTTTCTGACTGTTACTCGTGACCATATGTACTTCTAAACCGCGATCGCGCAAGGCGGAGATCGTGGCTCGACTTTCGGGACGCACCTCATCACAGCAGTCGATTCTACCCAAGAGTTGTCCGTCCTTTGCAACATAGACGTACCACATGCCCTGACCTTCTAGATTGCTCGTACCGAGAACAGGTTCTGGGAATGCCGTCAGATCGATACCCTCTGCTGACAAATAATGGCGGTTACCAACTAGAATTTGACTGCCATTGACCAATGCCGATACTCCTAGACCGAGATTTTGGTGGTGTTGCCAAGATTGGCAAGGAAAGATTTCAATGTCTGATGCTCTGGCATAGCGAACGATCGCCTCAGCAACTGGATGACGCAATCCTCGCTTGACCGAGGCTGCTAGACCGATCAATTCAGATGCAGCAAGGGAAACTAATTCCGATTCTGTAATCGGATGGTTATCTTTTGCATCAAATCCTAAGGGTTCCACTGCCACAACACGCAGTGTTCCCTGAGTTAACGTGCCAGTTTTGGCAAAAACTACGACATCAGCTTTTGTTAGGGTTTCTAGGGCATATCCACTGCGAACATAGATTTCTGATTGTTTTGCTCGTTCGATCGTGCAGAGCGTAGCAGTTGGAGCAGAAATACTGATGCCAGTTCCCAAATCGAGTTGCAAAGGAGCCAGCGATCGCGACACATCCCCTGTTACTAAAAATATCGCGCCTGATAAACCCAAAGTCGGTAGCATGATTGACTTGCCAAATTCCTCCGCATATTCGGCAATGTCGGTTCTATGCGGTGGGATGAGATCGGCTAGATGGGCTTTTTGAGAGTATTCCGTGTCATTTTCTAATCTTTCGATCAGTACTCGCAACTTGCCTTCAATCACCATACTCCCCGCCAATATTTTCTCATCGGGACAACAGGGCAAAGGTATCAGGTCTCCATTCAGAGAACTCATATCCAACAATCCTTCACCATTTAGAATAGTTCCATCAATTGGACTCATCTCTCCAGGATAGAGGTGGATTATCTCTCGACACTGCAACTCATCCACTGAGATGTATATCTCTTCACCATTACGCTCGACGTGAACCATCTCGACAGGAAGTAAGTGTTGCCAGCCAAACGAAATTTCTTTGCCAGTGGCATCGCGCAATACATGAGCAGCAGCAGAGATCGTCATATTCAAGTTGGGAGCGACAAATTGTCCGTGCCAACTATGTAGTATTGTCCATAATGACTCCAGCAACTCTCCCGTAATTTCGCCTTGGATTGTTTTTTGAAATGCTTTTTTAAACATTGGAATCGCCGCATATATGGTGATTCCACCTAACACAAGCGCTAGGATAGGAATCTCTAATGGGGCAACTAAGATCGCTAAACTCAAGCCCAAAACTGGCATTCCCAAACGTTGCAACGGCATCTCAGTAAGCTTGGTTTCCGATAACTGACGTTCGATAGCAAGTTTGTCAGTGAGGACAGAATGTTGGGATTGAATAATCGCCACCTCGATCTGTGATAACAGCGCCGAACTATCGAGGATAGAAGCATCGTGATGGACAATTAGCGATCGAGCGAGTATATTAATTCGTACTCCCGTAACCCCAGATATACCCGCGATCGCGTAGTATAGGCGATCGCCATAGTTTGGATCGTAAGCTAACCGAGGAATGCGAATGCGAACTCTTTCTGAGGTAGCATGGAGAACGTGAAAGACCACGGCTTGAGAATCTAGAGCCTGAGAATCTAGAACCTTAGATTCAGAAATCCGAGAATCAATCGCTTGAGCTAGCATCTAAACCTCTATTTGACTCAGTTAACAAGAAGATAATGTCGGCGCTATACTTCGAGATGATATTATATTTAGGGTATCATCTGACTTGCTGAAAACTAATATATCGTTCCTATATTCTGTATGGGGTATTCTATATGGATAAGCAACTGCCTGAACAAGCTAAACCTAAGCATCAGGCATCATTATGGGATGTTTTGGCTCAGACGGCCAGTAATATGGTGAATTTGGCAACCGCGCAAGTCGAGCAAACCCTTACTAAAACTACTACAGAGATTGGTGAGGCGATTAACACCGTAAGTCAGGAAGCGGGTAAGGCGATCGCAAAAAACACCATTGAATTCGGCAAAGTGACTGGAACTGCTACTGGACAAGCTGGTAAGGCGATCGCCAGTACAAATATATTGCTGAGTGGGGCAGTTGGGACAACGATTGAAAGCTTTGGCGAAGTAATGGTTGCAACCGCGAGCGGAACCAAAGAGATCGCTCAACAGCTACGGGTTCCCATTCATCCCTTGCTGCAAACGGCGGCAACAATGACTGAATCAGTTGGCTCCGCAACAATTGGTTTCGGAAAAGCGATCGCCGAAGAGGGTGCAGTCGCCAGCGATCGGATCGAACGTGTTGCGGATCGTGCGAGTACTAGCATTATCCAAACATCCGCAGGGGCGATCGGTTTGCTAGACGAGGCGATCGGCAATGCAGAGCAGATTCGTCTTAAGGTAAGCGAGATCGGTGGCGGTTTTGCTGGGGCGATCGCAGGAGAGACTCTTGGCGGGGCAATCGGTGGTATCGCTGGTTCGGTAGTATTCGGTCCCGCTGGAGCAGTCTTAGGAAGCCAGATGGGTGGTTTTGCAGGATTTGTAATTGGCGCTCAAGTAGGTGAGGAAACGGTGACTCAACTTCATAAAGTTAGCCAACAACCCCAAAATATTTCTCTTCAATTTGATGAAAAACTAAAGCGAAATTTGCAGAAACGTGGTGGCGAAAAAGTCGGCGATACCGTAGGTGCGATCATCGGTGGAGCGATGGGCAGCATAGTGTTTGGGAGAACTGGGGCGTTGGTTGGTTCGTCAATTGGTGGAGCCTTTGGCGGACAAATTTGCGAAGATTTTGCTATTCGGTTGAATTCACTAACCAATTCATCTACTAACTCGCTTATAAATTCAGCCCATCAGCTTTCAGAAAATCCGATCGATACTCCTACTCCAGTCTGGATTGGGAACACGACTACAATATTTGTGGGAGAGACAATAACTACAACTGTGGGTGGTATCGTGGGCGGTATGGTATTGGGTTTAGAAGGACGACAGTTGGGTCGCAAATTTGGAACCTTTGTCGGTAAAAAAGTAGATTGGGGAAATGGACTAGTAGGAAGCGATCGCCTCAATCGGATTGATTCTAGTGCAGTCGCTGAGTTAGAAATTTCAGCAGTATAGCTCACTCCAAGTGGGTCGGGACATAAAACCCAAAAGAGAGATGCGGCGCGAAGCGCCGCATCTCTCTTTTGGGTTTTCATTTTGTCCTAATATGACTGGCGACAGCGGTAGAAGTTTCGGATCGACCTGTTACTATACTTTAATGCCCTATTGCTAATTCTTCAGATTCCAAATTTTCACTACACAAAACGAATTAAGGCTTGCATTCCCGCAAAGTAGGCAGTTGCTAAGAGCATCCAACCCTTACCGCGTAGGTTCCCAGACAATTTTTGATCGGAACTACCTGATACGGCGATCGCTAGCTGCGAAATTTTGGGGATTGCTGCCTGCTGAATTGTATCCCCTAGTCTATCGCCCACAGAATCGGATGCTAACTTGTTAATGTCATAATGAACGATTAGCGATCGCGCCCAAATATTGATCCGCACTTCCAAGACAAAATCTAGTTTCGCCACCAGTGCTTGCAGTGATTCGGCATAGGCAGTATCAAAACCCAGTCGAGGAATACGAATGCGAATTCGCCCTAGAGAAATATGTACGATCGTAGATGGTACGTGCCTTACAAGCGATAGAGATGTGTATGTCAAAATTTCTCCAAGATTCAATCGTCTCGGTTAAAAAAAAGATGCTCCGATCCTGAATTGCCTCAACTGAATAATTACGGGATTAATTTGCTAAGCGAAAGCAAATAGATGACAGGATGAGAAATGGAGTGCCGGGCAGCAATGGCAAAACCAAGCCAGCAATACCAATGACAAAACTAATCATCCCTACCGCAATCAATGCTGTCTTCTTGAAACTATTTAAAATTACATTCATAATAAATGCTCCTGAATTATCTACTGAATAGATGAATGATTATACAAATAGAAGTTAAGCATAAGATGGATGCTTGAAGTCATTGACTTCAGATGCGATCGCATCTTTCTCAGAATTAAGGGAGCGATCATCATTATCAGAACAATCTAAAGGAAGATAGCGCTGTAAAGAGGGATGGTAATTCCAAGAAATACCATCTGGATCTTTGCTACGACTCCAAATAGCAAACTCAGTTTGCGATCTAGATTTATGGCGGGACAGAGTTTTGCTGCTCACCCCCAAGCGTTTTGCCAGATCCGCTTGATCGAGTGAAAAGCTTGAGATTGGCTTCTCTTGGGTTTTGTTAGTAGCAGGTATTTTTGCCATCCGAACATCTGACAATTGAACGACAATATTATTGTCTGAATCATTATAGGTATATGACTCAAAATCGAGAGCCGTTGAAGATATTACAGGAGGAATGTACCCGTTGCTCAACCCATCACTTAGCTGAGTTGCGGAATCATCTAAATTGGGAATTCGAGGATGAGTTCTACTGCCATTAGATTCTTTACTTTGAAGAGAGCGCGCTTCTTCAATTTGCTGGAATTTAGATGCAAAATCAATTTGACTTATTGGATTGGTTTCGACCGATCCCAATAGAGGACGCAGCCCATTTAGCTCTGCCAAAATTGCCGAACCATTGTTTATCAGAATTGCCAGTACTGGATCGAGAGCGAAAAATATACCAGCAATCACCGCACTGACATTAGGCAAGGCAACTAAAGCAATATTTTGTTCTACGATTCCCATCGCCTGCTTTGCAATCTGAACTGCTTGGAGCAAACTATGAAGATTGTTTTCCATTAAAACAATATCGGCAGTTTCTCTAGCAATATCCGTCGCTCCAGCAAAGGAAATCGACACATCCGCATAGGCAAGCGCAGCAGAATCGTTAATCCCATCTCCACAAAACGCAACAGTCTTACCGCTGTCATGGAGCCTTCGTACCACTTCAACCTTTTGCTCTGGAAAAGCCTCGGCATAGACACAATCGGGTTTTATCCCAAGTTCCGCCGCTACAGTTTTTGCCACTCGGTTGACATCGCCACTTAGCATATAGGTTTCAATTCCCTGTCTGTGCAGCGATAGAATCACCTGATGGCTCTCTGGTCGCAAGGGATCGCGGTATAAAATTGCGCCAAACAATTTACTATCCACTGCAACGTACACAAGCGAATTCGATTCGTTTGTACCTAAGGCATCCAGACTGATGCCCTCCCTTTCCATTAAACGATGACTTCCGACTAGTATCGCTCGACCTTCAATTTTGGCAACAACTCCTAAACCGACGCAGTATTCCCATTCTTCGCAGGTTCCAAGGGAAATGCCCTGTTGTTTTGTATGGCGGACGATCGCATCTGCTACGGGATGAGTTAACCCTTGCTCGGCAGATGCGGCAAGTCTCAATAGTTCTGCTTCATCAATCTCAGTTTGAGTCAATTGTATTCCCACAACACCTGCATGTCCTTGGGTCAAGGTACCAGTTTTGTCAAAGACGACAGTATCTACCTTCGCAAGCATCTCGATCGCATGACCGCTGCGGATAAATACTCCATTGCGAGCGGCAAAGGTGAGCGCGGAAAGAATAGTCGTTGGAACTGAAATCCGAATGCCCGTTCCCAAATCCAATGTGAGTAAAGCAATGGCTCGATTTAGATCGCCACTTGCAAAACCTACAACTGCTGAAGTCAAAAGTGTGGGAATTACCATTTGATTTGCCACGGCAGCAGCATAATTTTCAACGCGAGTATCGTGGATTGGAGCAGACTGCATCAGGTTGACAATCACCCCAGCACGGGTGCTATTTCCAGTTCTCTCCGCTAAAATGCACAGTTGCCCTTCAACTACAAGAGTTGAAGCAAAAACTTCGTCGCCTTCGGTACGAACTACTGGAACTGATTCGCCAGTTAGCTTGCATTGATCGATTAAGGCAGTACCTCGTAGGATGCTACCATCGACTGGAATTTGATCTCCAGGATAGACAATGACACGATCTCCTATAACGATTTCCTTGACTGGGATTTCAATTTCTACTCCATATCGCTCCACGTAAGCTGAGGTTCCTAAACAATCAAGCAGATCCAATGACGCATTTTCGCTACCACGAGCTGTCAAGTCACGGATAACTTCGCCACCTTCGATGAGACCTAACATCAAAGTTGCTCCAAAGAAACTTCCTTGAAGCGTATGCAGACTAATTGCCAAACCATCCAAAAAGTCTATTGTAAGTTGACGATCGTCCCTAATGGCATTCAAAGCCCTTTTAAACACTGGGATCGCTGCCGTAAAAATAATTGCCCCTGTAACTAGCCCCGGAAAGGGTAGCTCTAACAAGGCTCCGAAACTTAATAGCAGACCAACAGCAGGTAAACCCAGACGCTCGACATAGTCAAGCTCGGTTTTTGATTCTGAATGAGCTTCGAGCGTCGCATCGTCAATCTCGGTAAAAGCTGCTTGCTGAATCGCTTCTACTAGTTGAGCACGTCGGTTCGCGGCATCGATTGAGTGCATTGGCGAAGTATATTCAACGACAAGAGAAGCGATCGTAGGATTGATCCTAAAACTATGCACTCCATCTAGTAATTGCACAAGATACTTCAACTTACGAAAATAGTCCTCATCGTTTATCAAACGAGGAATCCTAATCCGCGTTCGCCAGATGTTATCGTGAATTACGTCATAGCCAACGACATGAGCCAGAAGCAAAAAAGATTCAGCAGGTTTTTCGGATTTAGAGGAATTTAGACTAGCTTTTTCTTGATCTAGAGCTATACCTGACTGTTCGATCAGGTTAGCAATTCGGTCTTGAATGCAATCAGCATACGTGAAAGTAGGCTCGAAATCAACAATTAGCGATCGGGCTGATTCGTTGATCCGAAATTCAGTAATACCACAAGCATTTCCCGAGCTAGTTATTTCCTGAGCGATACTTTCCTTTAGGCGACTTATATACATTCGATCGCTCCCAATCCTAGGAATGGAGAATCGAATTCGTCGTTGTGTCTGATGAACTACTTGAAAGGAAACTAATTTCAACCGAGCGGCTGAGGTAAAATCCACTATTTGTTATCCCAATTATCACTAAGAACCAGATTTCACAAAGAGCAAACAGTATTCCTCTAATCTGATGCGATTTCGACTTCGCGTGGTTCTGCTGTCTGCACTGCTGTTTTCTTAGCCAAACGTTCGGCTTTCGCATCCGCTACAATATCTTTAAAAGATTCTTCGGCTTCAGCATAAACTGACTGTGCGTTTTCGATCGCCTCCAAACCCCATACTATTGCTGTTTTTGTCGCTTCCTTAGCAGAATCAGATATTGATTCGACCAGTTTTGGATCTTTCCCTAAAGCCTTTCCTGCAATATCTATCGCTGGTGCGAGCAGAACAGCCCCAACACCTACTGCCAAAGCGGTCAATGGCTCAAGCCCTAGAAGCAATGCCTCAAATTCCATAATTGGTTAATAGTGATTATGTTTAATTTATTGTAACAAAAAAATCTGATTTATGATAGTCAAAAAGAAATAATCGGTATTCCTAAAAAGGAAAGATTGCTCGTTAACGTTAAAAAAATAAGATTGTAATTAGCTTTAGTCTATAGCTAAAACCTTACAAATCCAATCCTTTCCCTTTTAGGACTTCCTTTTTAGGACAAACCGTTATTTAATCCCTAAAATATTAAAGACTATAAACAATCCAGCAGATCAAGCGTAAAAATCAAAAATTCTTTCCCTTTTTTCCTTGATCATTATGGATATGTACAACGCTCAGTGCAAGCATCCCTAGCCAATCGGTTAAGGTTGCTTTTTGCTATTTTAGATTTGCGAAAAGGGCTATTGAGATCCGATAGAATAGAAACCTCAAACAACCGCAAAAAAAACTCTTATCTAGACCGAGGGGCATTTTTTCTATATCAGTCTACAAATCTATCTGGGAAAAGGTAATGAATCGAATTGCTATTTTAGGAATTGGAGCGATGGGATCTCGCATGGTAAAGAAGTTGTTGGAGACAAAATATGAGGTTGTTGTATATAGTCGCTCGGCAGATAAGGCAAAACCTTTAATCGAACTGGGCGCAACCTATGCGGCAACACCAAGAGAAGCGTCCGAACGGGCGGATGTAATCATTAGCATGGTTACAGATGACGAAGCATCACGAGAAATCTGGCTTAACCAAGAGACGGGAGCTTTATTAGGACTCAAACCAGAAGCGATCGCTATCGAATCGAGTACCTTAACTGTGGCATGGACACTGGAATTAGCTAAAGAGATCGAGAGATGCGGTGCAGCATTTCTAGACGCTCCCGTAGTTGGCTCCCGCATACAGGTAGAAAC